>NZ_DATMTE010000384.1:0-1547 GCF_035564935.1 Chitinophaga sp.
AAAACACAACAAGGTTGATTGAGTTCAAAAGAAGGAAAATGTACTCTTAGAAATATGAATAAGAGCTACAGGAGGGAAGAATTTTACATTAATCATATTTATGTGAGTTAATAAAAACTAACAGTCGAACTAAAATAAACCTTACAATTCACAAAAAAATTATTATGAAAAAAGATCTATTAGTACTAAGTGGGATATTGCTGGTAATGAGTACAGCAATGCAGGCCCAGACCGGAGTAGGGATCAATACCGTTACTCCCGGTACAACCTTGGACGTAAACGGTGCGATCACCAACCGTGAAACGGCAGTGGCTGTAGCAAGTAATGCAGCGACCATTCCTGCCAATGTTACTCAGATACAGCTTACAGGTTCTGCTACGGCTACTATTGCCATCACCGCGCCTGCCGCGCCTAATGCAGGACAGAGACTTATCATCTACAACAATACCGGAGGTGGTTTCGGAGCCAGTCTCAACGGCTTTACGATTACCAACGGACAGGCAATGGAATTTGCTTACAGTAACGGAAACTGGAGGGCTACCAACAATGGGGCAGGTGCTACTGCTACAAGCATCCCATGGAATACACTAGGAAATTCTGGGACAAACCCCACAACCAATTTCTTAGGAACTACAGATAATCAGGGATTAGCTCTCCGTACCAATAATGCAGAACAGATGCGTATTACTCCTACCGGAAACGTAGGAATAGGAACAACTACTCCCAATTCTCATCTTGATCTGGGGCCTCTTGTGTCGAGTACAAAGCTCGCAGTGTATAATGATACGGCAGGAGGAGATTTCTATGGTTTTGGTTTAAGCGGCGGATTATTGCATTTCCATACCGCATCACCAACTTCTGCTACTGCTCCTGATATGGTACTGCATTCCAGTGGTCAGTTGGGAATCAATATTGGTGCTACAAACCCTACTGCAAATATGGATGTCAATGGTACGGCCAGAATACGTAATACACCCATGCTGGCTGCCGGAAACGGAGCAAGTATAGCCATTCCTGTCTATCATGATGCTAATGGTAATGTAGTGAAAACAGCACCTCCTGGCCACGGAAATGTGATGTCAGGAATTATTACGGGAGCTCCGGGAGCATCCACCCTTATTATCGGTAATATTCCGGATGGTACTTACTACAGGCTCACCGTTACAGTTGCTAATGCATGTACCCATCATGCAGTTGCAGAATTTTGGGTAGCCGCCAATAGTAGTGGTGGAACAGCCATACAAGGCAGAGACGGTTTTATGTCTTTAAATGGTGTAGCTCCCCCTACTTTTTCAGAAACGCAGACATCTACAGGAGTAAGCTGGTCTGGCGTACCTGGCTGTGGAGATGGAGGAAATACGGCGAATCTTGATTTTACGATGTATATTGTGGCTTCCGGCGGTGGAACTTACCAACTCAATGTTGTTAATAACGGAAACGTAAACAGAGGATACTCGGCAGTTTTAGAAAGAGTTGGTACGTATTAATAAAGCAGTATTAATAATCAAACATCTGTATTACAATCAGGTTTCCTGAAACGGACAGAC
>NZ_DATMTE010000385.1:0-3318 GCF_035564935.1 Chitinophaga sp.
CTGTTTAATTGCTGGTAGAGTGATTCGCCTGTAAGGTCTTTATTGAAGATCATCCCGGTAGAATCTATGAGATAGTTTTGTGGGATGGCTTTCACGCCATACACCCTGGCTGCGTGGTTTTTGTCTACTTTGGGATCGGCCAGGTTGGTCCATACCATGCTGTCTTCTTTAATGGCTTCCAATAAATATTTCCGGTCGGCGGGCGGGTCGAGTGCTATGCTGATGATGGTAAAGTTTTTATCCTTGAATTGGTTATAAACTTCCAGGAGCTTGCGATGTTCGCGCCGGCAGGGCTCGCACCAGGAGGCCCAGAAATCGAGGAATACGGTTTTGCCTTTAAAGTCGGATAGCCGTACCATTTTCCCGTTCATATCCGGTACTTCAAAGTCGGGAGCGTCGGACCCTATTGTGAGGTTCCTGGCCTGGGCAATTTCAGCGGCAAAGGCTTTCCCTTCTTTGGTGTTGCGTACTTCTTCTGATAATTTAAGGAAGATAGGTTCTATCATATCGGGGTTTACATTCAGACCGGCCAGTTCTTCCAGTGCCGTGAGGCTGAGGAAGGAGTTGGGATTTTCCGCGATATATTTGTGTTGGAGCAGTTTCTGCGCTTCGTGCGATACCTGGTAGCGCAGGGCTAATTGCTGCTGGAATCCTTTGTCTTCTTTTTTGGTGGCAGACGCCCTGTTGTATTCTTTTGACAACTGCCGGATCGATTTGAGAACAGATTTCATGGATTTGTTAAAGTAATCTTCTTCATCATTGATAGGGGAAGAGATACGGGCTTTGCTCACTAGCCCGTTTATGGTCACCTTAATGGTTCCTTTTTCCAGGAAAAAGATCCTGGTGTCTGCATCGGGAGGAAGCTCCATAAAATTCATGCCGCCGCCTTTGGTGTCCAGGATGAGCATGGCGCGCATAGGACCATCCACTGTGCCTTCAAAGCGGAATCCACCCTGCTGTACTTCTGCAGAATCTACTACCAGGGCGTCATTAACAACCTTGTTGAGGTATATTTTAACAGGTCCGTTCTGTTTAGTGAGTTTGCCGTCCAGTATATATTTTGCGGGTTGGGCATTCACGAACGCGGGCAAACACAGTGCTAGAAGTGTTATTTTTTTCATAAGATCTGCTCTATGCAGGCTAAACTATCAACAAAATTTATTCATTTGCGGTACCAATGCTTTGTTAAAAGCGGATTAACAAAAAATAAGGATATGGCAAATCAAAGTAAGTCGCCCCACATTCTGAACACCTCCACCAACCTCCTGGGCTTTTGCCTGATTGTGCTTACCTCTATTAAGGTAGCGGGATTTAACCATGCTACTGTTATAGATGATTGCACCGGCATAGCCGCCATATTGCTGATGGCAAGCTGCCTGTTATCCTTTTTATCACTGAAGAGCAGGTACGGGAAAACAAGCGAACGGCTGGAGCAAATAGCAGATTATACTTTTCTCGTGGCACTGATATGCATTAGTATCACAATTGTTTTCGTATCTTTTAATTTGTTGAGCTAACCGGTATTACCGGTATGGATGTCAGGTCGCTTGTTAGCAGGTCTGTTTACGGTTTAATTACATTATCTCCCCGTACCATGAAGATGCGCATTTATGAAGAAACCAGGAAGGTCTGGAATATACTGTCTGAGCGGAGCGATCCGCCGGATCTGGCCCTGGAGATGGAAGTACATAAGAAGGTACTTAGCTTTTTCCAGGTAGGGGAGTGTTATTATTTTATATTCAATGCAGTAAGGGGGGAGCTTGACTACATGCATCCCTGTGTATATGATGTGCTGGGATATACGGTAGACGAGTGTTCTATTACCGAGATGATGTTGCGTATCCACCCGGAAGATGCGGGCAGCTTCCTGGAGTTTGAACAGGCGGCGGTTGATTTCTTTTCCCGCCTGCCACCGGAGAAGGTATTGAAGTATAAAGTGCGTTACGATCTGCGGGTACGTAAGGCCAATGGCGAATATGTACGGATGTTGCAGCAGTCCACCTGCATACAGCACGATGAAACCGGCGCGGTGCTGCGTACACTCTGCGTGCATACCGATATTACACACCTGAAGCCTGTCGGCGCTCCTGTGTTGTCTTTCGTGGGACTGGACGGGGAGCCGTCCTTTTCCAACGTGGAGATCCGGAAGATGTTTACGGCTGCCAGGGAAGTGCTTACCAGGAGGGAGAAGGAAATCCTTCGCCTGGTATTGGGCGGTATGCCCAGCCGGGAGATCGCCATCCACTTAAACATCAGTAAGCTTACAGTAGACAAGCATCGTAAGAACATGCTGAAGAAAACGGGTATTAAATCCGCTGCGGAGCTGGTGGTACGCGCCGTGAAGGAAGGCTGGGTATAGCGCGGATTTTGTCTGACCCAGGATTAAACTGATTACACTGATTACGCTGATTTGATTACTTTGGATTTAACAGATTTGGGGAGATGTAAGCGGATATTTTCGCCTGGATTTCCCGAATCTTTTAAAATCATTACAAAATAAAATCAGCGTAATCAGTGTAATCAGTTTAATCCTGAGTCAGACAAAATTGGTAATATTGATCTTTTTTTATAACATTGTTATTATATTGATGTCAACCAAAGATTCACAGTAACAACCAGAACAATAAAGAGAAACTCCGATTCTCGTTTTTTTTATCCATTAAGCAAAAACGTTTTAGCATACACATGAACATGGATGAGATTAGTGAATGGCAGATGCAGATAGCGCGTTATGATGATGAACAGGCGTTTGCCCGTTTATTCCGTCATCTGTACGACCGCTTATTGCATTTCTGTATCCGGTATGTACATGTACGGGAAGCTGCGGAAGAGATAGTATCCGATGTATTTGTTAAGCTCTGGAACCGCCGCGCCGACCTGGAGCAGGTAGCCAACCTGCAGGTATACCTTTTTGTGGCGGTCAAAAATCATTCGCTTAATTACCTTGAACAGTATTCCCATTTGCGGATCGTTCCGCTTTCCGGCTCCGATACCGCCGATCTGCGCAACAGCATTGACCTGGAGCGTGACCTGGAATGGAAGGAAATGCGTTTTAAAATGGACCAGATCGTGTCTTCCCTGCCGGCCCAGTGCCGCCGTATTTTCCAGCTGATCAAAGAAGACGGCTTTAAATACAAGGAGGTAGCTGAAATCCTCAATATTTCCCCCCGGACTGTGGAAACGCAGCTTTTCCGCGCTATGCGGCGCCTGAACGAAGGGTTGGGCGCTATCGGCAAAAGCAAAGGCGTGTTGCCGCCGCTGATCATCCTGCTGGCTATATCTTCACTGATGTTTTATTAGCTGATCGCCTTCGGCGAT
>NZ_DATMTE010000386.1:0-10142 GCF_035564935.1 Chitinophaga sp.
GTGCTGGTGCACAATAAATCCATTACCCTCACAGGAAAAGAATATCAATTGTTATTATATTTCATTGCCAACCAGCACAGGGTTGTTACCAAATCGGCGCTGGCAGGGCATCTGTGGGGCGATGAATACGACCAGGCCGGTTCTTACGACTTTATTTATACCCATATTAAAAACCTGCGAAAAAAAATGCTGGAAGCCGGTGGTGAAGATTATATCAAAACAGTGTATGGAACCGGTTACCGTTTTGGATAACACTATTTAAAAACAGCTTGTGTATATGAAACTGCTGACCAAAACAACACTGTATTTTTTGCTGATCATGCTGCCTGTTTTTACAGCAGGCGCTTTTTACCTCTATTCAAAATTCAACAAAGAGATAAAACATGAAACAGATGAAGAACTTGTGAACGACAAGCTCCAGTGGATGCGCTATCTCGATACCGCCCGCGTGGATAACCCCATTTTCCGCATCAACACCCCGGAATTTAACCTGCAACCCACAGAAAAAACGGCACAAACCCAACATAAATTAAAGAGCGTGGACATTTACCAGGAACCGGAAAATACCTACGCACCTTTCCGGCAACTCACCCAGGTAATACATGTAAATGATAGAAATTATGAGCTGGTACTGCGTAAATCGATCATTGAAAAAGATGACCTGGTGAATAACATCATACACGTAATGCTGGCAGCATTTGGGGGCCTCCTGCTGTTTGTACTGCTTTCCAACTGGCTGATCAGCAAAAGCGTGTGGAAACCATTTTACAGATCGCTGGGCGAAATACAAAAACTACAACTTAACAAACTGGAAACCATTGTTTTCGAGCGCACCACCACGCATGAGTTCAACCAATTGAATGCTGCCCTGGGTAGCATGACCACCCGCATTCACAGGGATTATACCAGTATAAAGGAATTAACGGAAGATGCAGCCCATGAAATGCAAACGCCCCTCGCCATTGCACAAAGCAAGCTGGAATTATTACTGCAGGACGATACGCTTTCCGAAACACAGCAGAACAGTATCCTTGCCAGCTATGAGGAGCTGCAACGCCTGTCGCGCCTCAATCATAACCTCCTGCTGCTGGCTAAAATAGAAAACCAGCAATACCCCGTAACAGTGCAACCGGATCTTTGTGCCGTTGTTGAAAAATACCTGCTGCTTTTTGAAGAACTGGTTAAGGAAAAAGAACTGCAGATCCGCAAAGAAATGGCTGCCACAGCCCCCTGGCCACTGCACCCTGCACTTGCCGATATACTGGTCAGCAACCTGCTGGGCAACGCCATCAAATACAATTATACACGTGGCAATATTACCATCCGCATTACAACGGATACATTTACGGTTTCAAACACCAGCCACCTGCCTGAAATCCCCTCCAACGTGCTATTCCAACGGTTTAAAAAACACAACAGCAACTACACCAACTCCAATGGGTTAGGACTGGCCATTATCAAAAAAATGGCAGACTCCTACGGTTTCAGCGTTCAATACGCCTATACAAACGGGGAACACAGCTTCCGCGTGGGGCGCGGCTGATCCAGATTTGCTCCAGATTCGATGTTTTTCTTTGTGCTATGAACAAGCATCTTAAATACATCATACCGGCTGCAATCCTCCTGGGTACAACAAGCATAGTGAATGCACAAAACCGTGTGCCCGTTCCCGTTAAAGATACCAGTCGCCCGGCTGTGAAAGATTCTATCAGCAAGGTATCCGACCTGGAAGAAGTAGTTATTTCCTCCACGCGGAACAACAGCCGTATTGAAGATCTGCCCATGAAAGTAGAAGTACTGGGCAAAGAAGACATGATAGAAGAAAGCGGTATCAAACCCGGGAACGTAGCCAGCATCCTGGGCGATCTTTCCGTGATCCATATCCAGAACACCTCGGCTGTAAGTGGCAACAACGCCATCCGCATGCAGGGACTCGATGGAAAATACACCCAGCTGCTGCGCGATGGAGTGCCCGTATACGAAGGGCTCAGCGGGAATTTCGGCGTATTGGCCATCCCTCCGCTGGACCTCAAACAGATAGAAATTATCAAGGGATCCGTTTCCACACTTTACGGTGGTGGTGCTATTGCCGGTATCATCAACTTTATTGCCAAAACACCCGGGGAAAAACCGGAACTAACGTTACTGGTTAATCGTAGTACATTAAAAGAAACAAATGTCAACGCTTACTATGCAGAAAAATACGGTAAAACGGGCTTAACCTTTTTTGCCGGCGTTACCACGCAAAACGCTACCGACGTTAATAAAGATGGATTCAGTGATGTGCCCCGACTGCGGCAATACCTGCTTCATCCCCGCTTTTTCTGGTACCTGGATCCCAAAACTACGTTCGTGGCGGGATACACCGGTACTATCGAAAAACGGGAAGGCGGCGATATGCAGGTACTCGATCATGCAGCTACAGACGTACACCGGTACACAGAAATAAACAACAGCGAAAGACATAGCATAGACCTCCAGTTCACCCGTAAAAGCCTGGGCGGCGGCGCCTTGTCCGTAAAAGGAGTGGGTAGCTTTTATCACCTGCAGAATAACGTGGAAACCTTTGCCTTACTGGGCAACCAGACCAGCACCTACGGGGAGGTTTCCTATCATAAAACAAGCGGCCGGCACGATTGGGTAGCCGGCATCAACAACACAGGTGAAATATATCACCGGGCCAAAGGCGACAGCACCCTGCTGGGCAACTACCGGTATAATACCACAGGAGCGTTTATACAAGACGGTTTCCGGATCACCGATCAGCTGCTGGCGGAAGCCGGGCTCCGCACCGACTATCATAATAGGTTCGGATGGTACGTTTTACCGCGACTGGCCCTTGTATATAAACCGGTAAACAACCTGTCCATCCGCCTCAGCGGGGGTACCGGTTATAAATCCCCGGCCGTTTTTACAACGCAAACGCAAACCCTGGGCTACCGTTACCTGTTGCCCCTCAGCGCCGGTATAAAATCCGAAAGAAGCCAGGGCATCAACTTCGACGGGAATTATCATACTAGTATAGGCAAGGTAGACATGACCCTGAACCAGGCATTCTATTATACCCACATTAAAGACCCTATCCTCCCCGTGCTGCAAACCGGCGGCCAGGGCATGTACCTGTTGCAGAATATGCCCTATGCCGTAAACAGCCTGGGCACCGATACTTACCTCCGCCTGGCCCTGGATGGCCTGGAACTCTACCTGGGATACAACCATACCGTATCCCGGTACAACAATACCACGCGCACCAACATTGCCTTTGCACCACAGGATAAGTTTGCCGGCACCCTTGCCTACGATATTGAAGGCAAATGGCGCTTTGGCATTGAAAACAGCTGGATAGGCCATCAATATGACGATAACAACCAGCCAACGCCCAACTACTGGTTCTGGGCAGCCATGATCTCCCGGCAGTTCGGCGAACACCTTACCCTGGTGCTGAACGGGGAAAACCTTTTCGATGCCAGGCAAGGCAAAAATGCCCCCCTGTTCACCGGTACCGTTACACATCCTGAGTTTGCGCCACTGTGGGGCCCTGTAGATGGAAGAATCATTAATATGTCATTGAAAGTTAATTTTTAGTTAAATCTCTCAGGAACGATGTACCTTCGCGGTCTTTAATTTTCTATACACCATGAATTTTGTAAAAAACAGGTACGCCGTACTGTTTGGCTTTGGTACCGTACTCCTGATCCTGTCATTCCTCGTTAGAACTGCCTTGCTCATATGGGCTTTTCCTCAATCCGGACTTCATTTATCCCATTTACCGGCCATATACGTCAAGGGACTTATTTACGACATCGGGGTGGCCTTATTTTTCACCATCGGTTATGCCTTGTATTTATTGCTGTTGCCCCAGCGGCTAAACAATACCTTGTTTAACAGGCTGTTCACCTACACCGGCTTTTTCCTCGCAATGGTGATCCTGGTATTTTCCTTTTTTGCGGAATTTACTTTCTGGGGAGAATATGCCGGCCGCTTCGACTTCATTGCGGTCGATTATCTCATTTACACCTATGAGGTGATCAGCAATATAAACCAGTCGTACCCCCTGCCACTGCTGATTGGCGGTGTATTACTGTTCACAGCCCTCATCACCTGGCTGCTGATCCGCAGGGGCACGTTCCGCAACAGCTTCCAGTCCAACACGCCGTTCCTGAAACGCCTGTTCACCTTTGCTGTACTGATGGGACTAATGCTGCTGCACATCTTCTTCATCAATAATACCTGGGCCGAAAAAAGCAAGAACCGGTATGCGCAGGAGCTTTCCAAAGCGGGCGTGTATTCCTTTGTATCGGCTTACCTGAATAATGAGCTGGCTTATGATAAGTATTACCTGCTGGAAGATGAAAACAGCGCTTTCACCCGGCTCCGCACACTGCTGCAATCGGCCGACAGCCACTACCTGGCCAGTGGCAACAGCATTTACAGGAGTATAACGGATACGGCTACACGTGTTACACCCAACGTGATAATGGTAACCATTGAAAGCTTCAGCGCCGATTTTATGGAACGCTTTGGCAACACCGGGCATATCACCCCGGTGCTGGACAGCATCGCCAAAGAGAGTATCCTGTTCACCAACATGTATGCTACCGGCACCCGTACGGTAAGAGGAATGGAAGCATTATCGCTGGCCGTGCCACCTACACCCGGACAAAGCATTGTTCGCCGGAAAAAGAATGAAAACCTCTTTTCCGTAGGCCAGCTTTTTGAAAAGGAAGGATACGAAAGCACCTTCTTTTATGGCGGCGACGGCTACTTCGATAACATGAATAAATACTTTGGTAATAACGGGTATGACATTACCGACCGGCTCCGTCATAAACTGGTAGACGACCATATTACCACTACCCGCACCAACATCCCCGACAGCGCAGTGCAGTTTGAAAATGCCTGGGGCGTGTGCGATGAGGATATTTACAATGCCGCTATTAAAAGCGCCGACCAGAAATATGCCGCCGGCAAACCATTCTATGATTTTGTAATGACCACCTCCAACCACCGGCCATATACCTATCCCTCCGGCAAAATAGATATTCCCTCCGGCAGTGGCCGCGATGGCGCGGTAAAGTATACCGACTACGCCATCGGGCAGTTCCTGAAAAAGATCAGTACCAGGCCCTGGTTTAAAAATACCGTGATCATTTTTGTGGCCGACCACTGCGCCAGCAGCGCCGGTAAAAATGAAATAGAGATCAGTAAATATCATATTCCCTGCATCCTGTACAATGTTCCTGGCATGGCCCCGCAGGAAATCAGCGTCATGTGCTCCCAGATAGATATCTACCCCACCCTGCTGAGTATGTTGCACTGGAGTTACAACAGCAAATTTTACGGCGAAAACGTACTGCTGCCGGACTACAAGCCCCGGGCCATGGTGAGCACCTATCAAAAGCTCGGCTACCTGGAACCCGGTAAACTGCTTATCCTGAGCCCCCAGCAGAAAGCGCAATGCTTTACCTGGAACAAGGAACGTAATGAGCAACGCAGCACCGCTATGGACAGCAGCCTTCTTAAAAACAGTATTGCCAGCTATCAAACTGCCTATTCGCTGTTTAAGAACGGCGGTATGGGAAAATAATGCAGCTACCGGGAGCCTCCCTTCCGCTCCCGGTAATAATTCCCTGTTCGTTTCTCCGGTTAATTCCCTAATTTTATTTCCCCGGTTTCAATGTAATTACCCCGGCATTCATAACCTGGCCTCTTTTTTTGCATTAAACAAAATCAACATCGCTCATGCTGGCTACTGCAGCGTTGCGTCAACAAAAATTACTGGATATCATTGGTAATATAGCTGCAAACGATGGATTGCAGGAACATCCCAATCATGCCATCCAGCAAATGTTGAGGCAACTGATGGAACTGACCGTAAGTGCTTACGGGTTTGTGGGGGAGCTGAAGAAAAGCAATACGCCACCGCAACTACATACTCTTATCATTATCAATCATGCCCCTGAACATGGCTGGAATTTTACCCCTGCCCTGCAGGAGGTAGCCGCCAGCGGGTTACCCCAGGTGCTCCCGCCGGGAGATACAACGCCTGCCTTTATCGGGCTGCCGGTGATACACCAACAGCAGGTAATGGCTGTTATAGGACTGGCCGCCAGCACCGCTTATGCTGCTGATACGGTTACTTTCCTGCAGCCGCTGTTGCAGGTATTGGGAAATCTTCACTTTCATGCCGCCCGGGAAAAGGAAACCTCGCAGCTGCAATCCGCTTTTACCCGGCTGAAATCCGAATGGGACTCCCTGATGCTTACCCTGGATGATATTTTATTTGAGATGAACGACCAGAAGGTCTTTACCAGGATATGGTGCAGTAACGACAGCCTCCTGTTCCGGCCCAGGGAAGAAGTGATCGGTAAAACCATCTGCGAAGCGCTTGGTGAATATGCCGGCGCCTTTGACCAGCTGGCCGACAAACTGCTGGAAACGGGAGAAGACCAGGAATATGTGTATCCCGACATCCGGCAGGGACCGGAAAACTGGTACCAGCTGAAAATGCGGATCATCAGGGACAAATTACCCGCCCCCCGGCGCATCCTGCTGATGATCCGGAATATCTCCGAAATTGAAAAAAAGAATAACAGCTATTTACAGGCACAATCGGAATTACGCCGGAGCAACCAGTTGCTCAGCATCTGCCAGCAAATGGGAAAAATGGGAGGATGGGAATTTAACATTGTCACCGGTGAAACCTATTGGACCCGCGAAGTGTATGAATTAAGAGAGGTGCCGCACGATTTCCCCATCTCCTTTCATTCCACTATTGCTTTCTGGCACCCGGATGATCAGCCCGCTTATATTGCCGCAAGGGAAGCGATGATCAGCCACAAAACGCCGTACGACCTGGAACTGCGCCATATTTCCGCCAGGGGTAAACAAACCTGGATGCGTACCATTGGCAGGGCAGTATACAATAATGATGGCCACCTTACACATTTCAGGGGCATTATCATGGATATTACTGATAAGAAAGATACCGAGCTGGCACTCACCGCGGCCCGGGACAGTGCACAGAAAGCCGCACAATCGAGAAGTGATTTCTTATCCGTAATGAGCCACGAAATCCGCACACCGCTCAACGCCATTATTGGTATCGCGGGCGTTCTCGGTGAAAACCCGGCGGCAGAGCAGGCGGAAGTGGTGCATAGCCTGCAGTTTTCTGCACATCATTTGCTTGGTCTTATTAACGATATCCTTGATTTCAGTAAGATGGAATCAGGAAAAATTGAACTGGAAAACATACCATTCGACCCCGAAGCCCTGCTCACAGGTATCATACGGAATTATCAGCCCATGGCCACCGGCAAGGGAATTGACCTGGTAGCCCGGCTCGATCGGTTGCCTCCTGCATTGGAGGGCGACCCCGTAAGATTATCGCAGATACTCAACAACCTCCTGAACAACGCCATCAAATTTACCGGCGCAGGGTCGGTAATACTGGAAGTCCGCCGCCTGAATACAGAAGCCGGCGCCTGTACCCTTTCCTTTGCAATAAAGGATACCGGTGTGGGTATTGTTCCGGAAATGCAGGATAAAATATTTGATACATTTGTACAGGAAGATTCCGCTACTACCCGCCATCACGGCGGAACAGGGCTGGGACTGGCCATTACCAAAAAACTGGTAGCACTTCACAACAGCAGTATTATCCTCGAAAGCAGAAAAAATGAAGGCACTACCTTCCGCTTTGATATCCGTTTTACCATACCGGAAACAGCGCGGAAAGACATATATCAAAAAAGCAAACCACAGGTGGGGCATCTGAAAAATATGAAATTGCTGGTGGTGGAAGATAATGCCATCAACATCCGTATCCTTGAGCTACAGCTGAAAAACTCAGGCGCTCACATTGAAACGGCCGGTAACGGCAGACTGGCACTGCAAAAAATGCAGGAACAATCTTTTGATGGGATCATTCTGGACCTGCATATGCCGGAGATGAACGGTTATGAAACCATTCCGCATATCCGGCACCTGCAGCCGGATGCATTTATCATTGTATTAACAGCTGATATAATGCCGGAAGTAACAGCACGGCTGGCCAGCCTGCATGTAAAAGATATGCTGCCCAAACCCTATGCTGCAGAGGATCTGCTGAGGATACTGGAGCAGTACCGGAAAACATAACGGCCTTTTATAGTACCTTCGCGCCTGCACCAACAGCCAGCAACTATGCAAACATCTTCTTTGTCGGCCCGTGATCTGGACGTGATCTGGCATCCCTACACACAAATGCAAACAGCTCCCGCCCCCATTGGCATTGTACGGGGTGAAGGCGCATTGCTTTTCGACGAAAACAATAACAGCTATATAGACGCTACCTCCAGCTGGTGGGTGAATATTCACGGCCATGCGCATCCGCATATTGCACAGCAGCTGGCGGCACAGGCACTGCAGCTGGAACATTGCATTTTTGCAGGGTATACCCATCCCCCGGCGGTTAACCTGGCGGAAAAACTATTACGGATCCTTCCCGCCAACCAGCGACGTGTTTTTTATTCAGACAATGGCTCCACTGCCATAGAAGTAGCGTTGAAAATGGCCATCCAGTACTGGGACAACAAAGGCACTCCCAGGCATAAGATACTGGCCTTTCACAACGCCTATCACGGCGATACGTTCGGCGCCATGAGCGTGAGCGGCAGAAGTGTGTTCACCCGCGTTTTTGATGACCGCCTGTTTGATGTTCAGTTTATAGAAGTGCCTGCGGCGGAAAACATCTCCCGGATCATAAACAACATTACAGCGCTGCAACCGGAAGATATAGCTGCCTTTGTTTTTGAACCACTGCTGCAGGGCTCCGGTGGTATGGTGATGTATGATGCCGCTGCTTTCGAACAGCTTCTTCAGTTTTGTGCGTCCAGGAATATCCTGCTGATTGCGGATGAAGTAATGACCGGCTTTGGCAGAACCGGGAAAAATTTTGCCATGGAATACCTGCAAACGCCACCGGATATTATTTGCCTTTCAAAAGGGCTTACCGGCGGGGCCATGGCCCTGGGCGTAACTACCAGCACCGCCGCCGTGTATGAAGCCTTTCTTTCCAGCGATAAGCTGAAAACACTGTTCCACGGCCACTCTTTTACTGCCAACCCCCTGGCCTGTACCGCAGCGCTGGCCAGCCTCGACCTGTTTACCGACCCTGCCTGCAGGGCCAACCGGGAACGTATACACGAAAAACATGCGGCATTCCTGGAAGAGCTGCGTAAATACACGATAATAAAAAATCCAAGATTGCTGGGTACTATCCTCGCCTTTGAAATAGTAACAGCTAACGCCGACGGTTACACGAATGCGTTGGCAGACGACCTGCATCGCTTCTTCCGGGCCAAAAAAGTGATGCTGCGGCCACTGGGCAATACCCTTTATATACTGCCACCCTACTGCATTACCGATGAACAGCTGAACGAAGTATACAGCAGTATCCGCGAACTACTTACCACCTTGTCATCATCATAAAAAAAGGGCACAGGCGTGATGCCTGTGCCCCTGGTATTTTTCCCGGCGAAATTATTTAACCGGTACAGATATTTTAGTATCATCCCATTCAAATACCACGGCATTTCCGGGTAAAGTGAAGGTCAGTTTTTCTGCAGGCGTAGACAATACTTCGCGTTTTACTTTCACGGATACTACATCCTGGCCTTTATTTTTATCATAATCATATGCACCCCACTGGCCCAGTTTACCATTCAGGATAACGGTCCAGGTTTTAGGATCAGGAATGGAGAAGAAAGTGTAAGTACCGGCTTTTACGGGTTTACCGCCAAATAGCACGTTTTTACTGAAAGTAATTTCAGTGGCTTCGTCGGCGCCTGTACGCCATACTTTACCAAACGGTTCCAGTTTACCAAAAATTTCACGGCCTTTTTTAGACGGTTGTCCGTACACTACTTTAATACCGTTGGCTTCTACTGTAACGTGGGGGCTTTTACGAGCCTTCTCCTGAGCAAAAACGAGGCTGGTAAAGGCCAGAAATAAGGTTGCCAAAAAGAAATGTTTCATTTTTTTAGTTTTTTCTGTAAGAAGTTGTTGTTGAGATACAGTAACAATTTAAATCATAAAAACCATCATAAACAAAACTATTGGATCAATGGTAAAATAACTCCATATTATTTCCCTTCACAAAT
>NZ_DATMTE010000387.1:0-8708 GCF_035564935.1 Chitinophaga sp.
TTTTCCATTCAGATAAATATATCCTGTTATTAAAGGAACTGCAGATCGACCTGGTAGTGCTGGCCGGCTTTTTATGGAAAATTCCTGCCAACCTGGTACAGGCTTTTCCTAACCGCATTATCAATATTCACCCGGCCCTGCTGCCAAAATTTGGCGGGAAAGGCATGTACGGTCATTTTGTACACGAAGCCGTGATAGCTGCAGGGGAAAAAGAAAGCGGCATCACTATCCACTTCGTAAATGAAAAATATGATGATGGCGAAACGATCCTGCAGGAACGTATTATCGTTACGCCGGAAGATACACCTGAGTCTGTAGCACGCAAAGTTCAGGCGCTGGAACATCAATGGTTTCCGGTAATTGTGGAACGATTATTGACCGGTTCTGAAAGCTAATACACGCCTGGATGGAGGTTTTAAAGCCAGTCTAACCCTTACAACTGTATGAAAAAGACACTGCTGTTAATATGGTTATCCTGTTCGTTTTTTTTATCGTCCTTCGCACAGGATGGTAAGAAACAACTGGGCAAAAACACCTTTCTCAAAGTAAATCCTACCACCTTAATTAATGAACTCGATATTTACCTGGAACAGGAAATAACCGACAAATTCAGTCTTGAGTTTGGTATCAGTGGTATTTATACCGACTATCCGGATTATGTGCTGGCTAAAAAGATCGACATCGGTCAGAAGAAACCAGACATCAGTACAGAACAGTTTGTGGATGGCCGGGGACTCGGCTTCAGGGTAGGCGCCCGCCTGTACCTTATTTCACAGGAAATGTCGCCTTCACGGGCAGCCGGTACCTATTTTGAACCTGTGGTATTCGTTAAAAAAGTTTTCTATCCTAACGAAGATAATACGGTGGGGAATGTTACCTACACCAACTCCGGAGATAAAACCGTAATAGGTTTGCAGCTGCTGGTAGGCCGGCAGTTCAAAAAAGACCGCTTCATTCTTGACCCGTTTATCGGTGTAGGCATTCGCAGTAAGATCTATAAATATAATACCTATCATTTCGACGAAGACAAAGTATCCCTGAACGACGGGAAAATGGTAAGCGTATTGCCCAGTCTCCATATAGGTATTAAAATGGGGCTCAAACTCTGGTAACCCTGTTTAAAAAGGAACAATCACTTTTGCACTGAAATTTCTTCCCATATTATAAATCCCCAACCGTCCGTTAGGGGAGGAGCTGTAATACTCAAAATATTTCAACCGATTCATGTTGGCCTGGTAGGCCACATTGGCAACATTATCCAGCTGCAGGAATATTTCGCAAACCGTTTTCCCTTTCTTATTAAGGATCCCGGTGCCGGCGCCAATATTAAAAAGAGTATATCCCGGTGTAAATGTTTCGGTGTCGTCCACTCCGTAAAAATGTGGCTGATCGGCAATGATATCCGCTTCCACGCGGGCATATGCTTTGGTGAATACCCCGTAATTACGCTGAGTGGCAGCTTTCAGCTCACTGCGTATATGCGTTGGAGGTATAAACGGTAAATAACGCGCCTCGTTTCCATACTTGCTGATCAGCTCCGTATTCCGGTTACGTCCCTGTGTATAAGACATGCTGTTATTCATAGTGAGCCAGGCAATATCCCTCGGGTGAAGATTTACGGTCAGCTCCGCTCCAAACAGCCGGGCTGCAGATTGCTGGTACTTATAGGTAGCGTTCCCTGGCACTATTACCACAGGGTTCCCGGCATCATCGTACAGTTTTGCCTGGTAGATATAATTCTCAATATTATTATTAAACAACTCCAGGCTGATATCTGCATCTGGCAGCCACGCCTGCACCCCAATGTCTTCCTGTAAACTAAATTCCGGTTTAAACCCACGGTTGCCAAGGTATACAATATGCGCGCCCGGATCAAGGCCATTGGAGCCGATCTCTGTAATATTCGGTGCACGGTACCCCCGGGCAATATTGGCTTTTACCAGCACCCGTTCGCTGATGTTCCAGGTAGCACCCAGGCTGCCGGAAATGCCCGTATACTGATTACTGAAAGAAGGGAACTGCAGATGTGCCCCTGCGGTATCCGGCAACTGCGCATGCTGCTCAAATCCATTTTCCTTATTGGGGCCAACATAGAAGTCGTTCCAGCGAATAGAGCGGCTATCGTAGCGGATACCACCGGATACATCTACCTTACCAAAAGATTTCCGGGCAAAAACAAACCCGCCTATATCAAACAGGTTGTAGTCGGGAATAGGAAAATCGGTTCCGTTCCTGCTCCTGTTCTGCTGGTACATTCCATTTACCCCAACAGTTGTTTCCAGGCCATTTAAAACAGGCAGATTATAGCGCACATCATAGTTCAGGGTATTCAGCACCACGTACAATCCAGGCTGCGCAGGCATCTCAGGGTGATTATATTCCCGGCGGATACTTTGTTGTACGCCTATCATCGTATTAATATCACCGGAACCCAGGTTCCATTTGGAACGGTTATACACCCGGTAATGCTGGATATGCTGATGCAATGGATTAATGGTGTAGGTACGCAGCTCATTGTTGGGCACCAGCGGACGATCTTTTATATCATCATCTTCCTTCACCTGCTTCGTAAATTTCCGGGTCAGGGAATCCCGGCTGCCATCGGGGATTTCCTGGGTATTATCATAAAGCGTAGCACCAAACTGGGAATATCCCCACGATTTATCGACCCTTGCCAGCGCAGTGAGGTTATATTCCCGGAATGCGGTGCCATATACAAATCCATCCACGTTGTTACGGTAGTTGTGCGCAGCTTTTGCAGTGCCGCGAAATACATACTTCCAGTGGTTTTGCCGGTAAGCCAGTCCCAGCGATGAGCCTATCATACCGTTATTGCTGTGGTAATCTGTAAGGAAGCTACCTTGTAATTTGCCTGGCGTTAGTTCGGGGATATCGGGGATCATATTAATAACACCGGCCAGGGCGTCTGAGCCGTAGGTAAGACTGGCAGGGCCTTTCACCACTTCCGCCCTGGAAATTCCGTACTGGTCTATTTCAATTCCGTGCTCGTCGCCCCATTGCTGTCCTTCCTGCCGCACACCGTCAAACAGTGTAAGCACACGGTTGTACCCAAGTCCACGGATAAATGGTTTTGAAATATTAGGGCCGGTGGTTACCGCACTTACACCCGGCACTCCTTTGATAATAGCGTCAATGATGTTATTGTTTACGTTCATGTTCATTTCACGCTTACCAATAACGGCAATGGGTATAGGATTTTTCCTGACAGCGGTAGCGCGGGAAACACCGGTTACTACTACTTCTTCCAGCTTCGACAGGTCTTCTTCCAGCGTAACATTCAATATTGTTGCCTGTTCTGCTGTGATTTGTTTCTTCAATTTAACTGTTTGGTATCCTACCATTGATATTTTGATATCATAAGTACCTGCTGCCAGGTTTTTAATGGTAAAAAGTCCCTGCTGATCGGCGGTAGCGCCGGTATGCAGCGCGGGAATGGCAATGTTGGCAAACTGTACGGGCTTCCCGTCTTTGTTAACAATTGTACCTTTCACCATACCTTGCTGGGCATATGCGTTAGCTACGAATAATAGTAATAAAAATAGTAAAGTAGATAGTTGTTTCATGCGTACGAAATGTAGGTTTTAAACTCAGCATAGTGTTTTCACGGATAGTAACATGGATTACACTTCCAATTTTCACAAAACTATCTTCTATTTTTTATACTTGTCTCAATTATTTTTTAGATTAATCTAAATTTCAGGAAAAGGATCTTTAAAAAGATGACCTTTATGAAAATCTTTGATTTCAGATGCTGTGCAGAGGCAGCTGTCGAGATCAATGATAATATCGTGGGTATCAAGCTCCTGACCAATGATGACCAGTTCATTATACCGGTCTGCAAAACGTGCATCCCAGCGGCTGGTAATGAGTTCATACGTTTCAGGATCCATTTGCCATTGCTTGCGCGGGATGGCGCACCACCAGTAGCCAGCCTTTTCGGCGCGCAGCGAGCCGCCCGCCTGGCTCCAGTTCACCGCAATATCCGGCCGGGAGGCCAGCCAGAACAACCCTTTACTGCGGATAATATTGCCTGGCCATCGTTCATTGATGTACTGCCAGAATCGTTCCGGGTGAAAGGGTTTACGGCTGCGATATACAAAAGAGGAAATGCCGTATTCCTCCGTTTCAGGGGTGTGTTCATTCTCCAGTTCCGCTTGCCAGCCGGCGCTCTGCGAGGTAGTATCAAAATCAAAAAGACCGGTATTCAGTATTTCTTTCAGCGGTACCCGGCCTTTGATACTTTCCACGATCCCGGCCGTGGCGTTTAGTTTACGTAATACCGCTTTCAGGTTGCCCAGTTGGTCTTTTGATACCAGATCACATTTATTCAGTACAATTACATTGGCAAATTCCACCTGGTCGGTCAGCAGGTTTACAATAGTGCGCCGGTCGGCCGCGTCGTCCGTTAAGCCTTTGTCTTGCAGCAACGACATGCTGCTGTAGTCACGGATAAAATTATAGGCATCCACTACTGTCACCATCGTATCCAGCCGGCTTACTTTAGTAAGGTCTATATCATTGACTTCATCCTGGTAGCAGAAGGTTTGAGCTACCGGTATGGGTTCTGAAATACCGGTAGATTCTATCAGCAGGTAATCAAACCGTTTTTCTGCAGCCAGTGCCGCTACTTCCCGCAACAGGTCTTCCCGCAAAGTGCAACAAATACAGCCATTGCTCATTTCTACCAGGCGCTCTTCCGTTTTGTGCAAGGTGTTTTCATTTTTCACCAGTTGCGCATCGATATTCACTTCACTCATATCATTAACAATAACGGCTACACGAAGATTTTCGCGGTTGTGCAGCACGTGATTAAGCAAAGTAGTTTTCCCCGCGCCGAGGAATCCGCTCAGCACCGTAACAGGTAATTTCTCCATATGTGATAAGTTATATTGCTATAGGTATGTTTCTGACGTTTACAAACCTTTGACCGGCAACTGCTGTTTTGTCCTTAAATCGCCGGCTGTATGACGCTTTGTTGTATTACATTGCCGGCAACGCTGCAGGTTTAATATATGCGCTCCCGTTACCCCTGCCGCACCGGCAAAAATGATCACCGGTTCCCAGAAACCGCCGGCAAAACCAAAATGGCCGCCCAGCAATAAAGCAAATCCCACGGTAAAGATCAGCAGGGGCGCTATGCGCCGGTGCTGTCTGAAATATCCCCGGCCCAGCGACCAGCATCCTATTCCAAAGGAAAACGACAACAGGCCATACTCCAGTTTTTCATTCCCCAATACATGCGATCCCATCAATGGCAATACCGTAAGCAGCAGGGGAAGTAAGGCGCAATGCACGGCACACAATAAAGACGCCCCAATTCCAATGGTGTCCAAACTCATCTTCTTTAAAATATTCACTTCCATATTCCCGTTTTTCTATCCGGACAAAACTACGTTAATTTGCAACAATGTTGCAAATTAAAATAACTACTTTATTCAGATAATTTATTTTCTAAATTGTAAAATGTTGCAGTCGTGTTAAAAAAATAACAGGTAGCCGGCACTGATGGGCATCTGTTAACTATGTGCTACCTTTGTGTATTGAATTAAACAGGGGATTATACCTATGTCGAAGAAAGCAATTATACTGATTTCATTTTTTGTAGTGCTGAGCGCGGGTTTCCTGGGCTATGCCGGTTATGTTATCAAAGGGGAAACAGGCACCTTCTTTGGGAAAGACAAACTGCCCGTTCTGGGAGCGCCCGGACACACTGTTCCCGGATTTTCCTTTACGGACCAGGACGGCCATACTAAAGCAAAGGCAGATGTTGAGGGCAAAATTTACGTATCTGAGTTCTTTTTTACCACCTGCACCGGTATTTGTCCGAAGATGAATGCCAATATGGACAAAGTATATGCGAAGTATAAAGACAATCCCAACTTCCTGATCCTTTCCCATACGGTAGACCCGGAACACGACAGCGTACCCGTTCTGAAAGCATATGCCGCCAAACATGGCGCCGATTCCAAAAACTGGTGGTTCCTTACCGGCGATAAGAAACAACTTTACCGGATGGCCAGGCAGGCGTACCTGGTAGACGACGGCGTATATACCGGGGAAGAAGATTTTGTGCATACACAATGGTTTGCCCTGGTAGATAAAACAGGACAGATCCGTGGTTTGTACGAAGGCACAAAAAACCAGGATGTTAATAAATTGATTGAAGACATAGACCGTTTAATGGAAGAATAAAGTTTTTTCATCATGGGCACCAAACAACAAATAACAGAACGAATTGCCAGTATACTGCGTGAAAGCAAACTGAGTGTAACAGAAACCCGGACAAAGATCCTGGAACTGTTTATGAAAAGCAACGGCGCGCTGGAACACAGCGATTTTGAGAAACTGGCAGGCCAGTCGTTCGACCGTGTAACCGTATATCGCACGCTACAAACATTCCTTGATAAAGGGATCATTCATAAAATACCTACTACAGATACATCCGTACGTTACGCTTTATGCAAGTCGGAATGTTCGGAACATGATCACCACGATCATCATATTCACTTCAAGTGCGAGGAATGTGGCAACACCATTTGTTTAGATGAAACGGATGTGCCGCAGATACAGCTTCCTAAAGGTTATGCCGCGCATAATGTGGAAGTAGTGGTGAGTGGGGTTTGTAAATCCTGCAAATAAAAGAATGCCTTTGCTAATGCCGCCGGAGCGTAACATTAGCAAAGGCATTCTTATTATATCTTCTCTATTTCCGCCTTCACGAAATCGGCCAGCTCCTTCACATAGGCCGGAGAAAAATCAAATTTTATTCCTGCGGCTTTGTATAACTCAGGCAATGTTTTGGTATTCCCTAAACTTAACGCCTGTACGTAGTTATTGAGCGCCTGTGTTTTGTTTTCCTTAAATTGTTTCCACATGGCAATAGCGCCCAGCTGTGCAATACCATACTCTATATAATAGAAAGGTACTTCAAACAGGTGCAGTTGTTTTTGCCAGGTAATGGCGCGGTAATCTTCATGGCCGCTCCAGTTTACCACGGCAGGGGAGAACTCACCCAGTATTTCCAGCCATTTGGCAGTACGTTCTTCCGTGGTATGCTGCGGGTGTTCGTAGATCCAGTGCTGGAACTTATCAATAGTGGCAATCCATGGGAAAATGGTGATGGCCCTTTCCAGCTGCTGCAAACGTGCGCGGCGCAGCTCCGTTTCGTCGTCAAAGAAAATATTCCAGGAATCCATTGTAAACAGTTCCATGCTCATGCTGGCCACTTCCGCTATCTCCATAGGATATTCCTTGAAGGCGCTGAGTGCCAGGTGATGACTGAGGAATGAGTGTACAGCATGACCGCCTTCATGCACCATAGTGGTAAGATCTTTCATTTGTCCGGCTGCGTTCATAAAAATGAAAGGCACGCCTGTTTCCGCCAGCGGGCAGTTGTAACCGCCGGGCGCTTTACCGTTACGGCTTTCAAGATCGAACCGGCCCATTTTCTTCATCACCCGCAGGCAATCCCCGAAGAAGGGACCCAGTTCATCAAAAGTAGCAATGGCTTTATTTACCAGTTCTTCTCCTGTGTGGAATGGCTCCAGTGGCTTTACGCCAACGGGTTCTGCTTCTGTATCCCATGGACGCAATGTATCCAGCTGCAATTTTTCTTTTTGCTTTTCCAGGATCTGTTGTACTAAGGGAACAATATGCGCCTTGATGGCTTCATGAAACTGGAAGGCGTCTTCTTTTGTATAATCGAAGCGGCCCAGTTCTTCAAATTTATAATCGCGGTAATTAGCGAAGCCCGCATTTTTTGCTACCTGGTCGCGCTTTAAGATCAGCCCGGTATACAGGTCGTCAAGCGCTTTCCGGTCTTCCAGCCGACGCGCGCCTGTTTTGGTAAACACTTCTTCCCGCAGGGAGCGATCGCTGTTCTCCAGGAATTTGGCAGCCTGTTGCAGGGTGTATTCCCGGTCATTTACTTTGATGGTCATTTTGCCTGCAATAACGCCGTACTGTTGGGCCATCACGCTCAGTTCCGCATGGATAGGAATATTTTCCTCCCGGAACAGTTTCACCTGTTTCTGTACGTTACGGAGATAGGTTTTATACAGGTCCGGATCCAGTTCCTTTACGAACGGGCTTTCCAACAGTTTTTTGTTGAGTGCATCCGCATAAGGCTGCAGTTTGGGCTGAATTTCCATGCAGAAATAAGCGAAGGCTTCCTCAAGTGATTTATCAGTAATATCGCAGGTCATTCGGATCTGCCGCCAGCAGGCATCTTCGCTGATAACTGCTTCCAGTTCGCTCATATCTTTAAGCCATTTTTCCAGCTCAGCTACGCTATTAATATTTCTATCTTTCAGCGCTTCAAAGTAAGGCTGCAGGGTATCCCAGGTAGTTACTTTAAAATCTTCCGGGAGAAATGTGCGCGGTAGTTGCTTTATATCTGCACTTAGTTTATCCATGCTATCTGTTATTTTTTAAATTTTCGGATATAGAAATTTAGGCATTTTTGCGGGAATGCCCGGTGTTTCCGGCTAAAAGAATCGTTAAATATCGGGGATACCTGATTCCGGCCGGTCCTTTTCCGGTAAGCGATTTCCGCACTGTAAGACTATACTTTACTGCTTTAATAAGTAATTCAGGCTGCTGTTTTACAGGCAATGAGTGTTGTAAACTGAGCTTAGCCTTGCTGTGCTAATAAATGATTCCGGCTTCTGTTTACAGGCAATAAGCAC
>NZ_DATMTE010000388.1:0-6295 GCF_035564935.1 Chitinophaga sp.
TTCCGCATATGAAAAAACAAACCCTTCTCTTCCTGGGACTTACCCTGCCGTTTGCAGGCTGGTCGCAGCAGAACTCCTCTGATGCAGCAGTAGTAAAAAAAGTGGCAGATTATGCCGTTGCCCACACCGCTTTCCAGTTTAAAGGTGATAACAACCAAACCTGGAATACCAGCAAGGAAATACCTGCCGGTGCAACTGCCAGGATATCAGACCACCTGAGTGAATGGCATTATCCCAATGGTGTATTAAATATCGCTATGACGGACCTCGGGGAATACCTGAACGATAAAAAGTATACTGAGTTTTCGGAGAAACATGTAGCCTTTGCGTTTGACAATTATGCTTATTTTGAAGCACTCAGCAAAAAAGGAGTCCGGTATAAAAACTTTCCTTTCAACCAATTGATCAATATGCGCGTACTGGACGATTGCGGCGCTATGGGCGCCAGCCTGATAGACGTTTACCAGCATGTAAAAAGAAGCGATTACAAGGCTTATATTGATAAAGCGGCCAATCATATCAGCAAGGTACAGGAAAGGCTGCCGGATGGTACTTTGTGCCGGCCTTACCCCTATAAATGGACCCTTTGGGGCGATGACCTGTATATGAGCGTTCCTTTCCTTGCCCGCATGGGCAAACTCACCGGCAACAATTCTTACTTCGATGATGCGGTTGCCCAGGTAAAACATTTTTCACACTACCTCTGGGATGAAAAGAATGAATTGTATGTGCACTATTATTATGAAGATCTGAAAAGGCAGGGCGTTGCACACTGGGGCCGCGCCAACGGATGGATCATGCTGGCAAAGGTACAGCTGCTCAATTACCTGCCCGTCAATCATCCCGGCAGGCAGGAGGTGATTGCAGATGTTACCCGGCAGATCCTCGGCATCGCCAGATACCAATCGGCCAGCGGCCTGTTCCACCAGGTGCTTGACCGTACAGATTCCTATACGGAAACCTCCTGCACCGCCATGTTTGTATATTCCATTGCACGCGGTGTGAATGAGGGCTGGCTCGATAAACGTTATATCACTATTGCAGAAAGGGGATGGGAAGGACTGGTAAAGGAGAAAATACAGGAAGATGGTCAGTTGAAAGATGTTTGTATTGGTACAAACACTTCGGCGGATCTGTCTTTTTATTATAACCGCCCAACGGAACTAAACGACTTTCATGGTATCGGGCCTGTGATAGAGGCAGGTATTGAAATCATGCGCTATCGCGCAAATATCAAAAAATAAAAAGTGACGGATCTGCAGGAAGATCTTCTGCAAATCCGTCACACCAGATATTTTTGCTAGTACATATCAAACCACACCTTCGTGGTTAACAGATCCGCCCCCTGGCGGGCCACTGCCGCTTTATAATTGGCGCCGTTCAATGCCTGCTCACTGGAAGGATATGATAAACGCAGCGGCATTTTACCCTGCAACGCGCCGGTGTAAGCGGGCTTCAACTGCGGATAATCCAATCGCCTCCATTCTGCAAAGGCTTCCAGTCCTTCACTGAATAATGCCAGCCACTTCTGCTCTCCTATCGATTTCTTATAGTTACTGGCATCATACGCCACGGCGGGTTGCGCCAGGTAATCGTCTACCTGCGTACCTGTAATGCCGTATTGTTTGAAAGATGCGCGGATAGCCTGTGCATAAAGATCCGCTGCATTACCGCTGGTCAGGTTACGCTGTGCCGCTTCCGCGAGGATAAACAATTGCTCTGCGTAGGTGAACACATAAGCGGGCGCCTGCGTTGCCGTGAACGCCGCACCAATATCGGAAGTTTTGCTGAAACCCAGTCTGGAAGCCGAATCGGCCGACAATCCATTCGTAACGCCGATATAGGCATTGGTATCGGCGGGCAATGCTGCGTATATGCTTAAGCGTGGGTCGTTCAGCGCTTTCAGTTTATCTACCACCGTTTTACTGATGCGATAATCGTTCCTTGTTTCCCTGTTCCTGCCAACAGGGTTCTGGTTGGGGGAAGTGAGGTAGTTCAGCTTCACTTCGCGATCGCCGGCAGCCAGGAAGAAGTTACCTTCTGCGGCCAGTTCCGCAAATACTGCTTTAGCGGCAGCCGGATCACGATCGGCCAGTCGCAATGCAATACGGGAGCGCAGTCCGTTGGCAAATTTTTTCCAGCCATTCATATTTCCCGCCAGTAAAGAATCACCAAGGATAGGATTATCTGATGGAGAAATAATGCTTACTGCATTCTTCAGTTCTGCCAGCAGCCCCCTGTATACCACCCGCTGACTGTCGTACACCGGTGTAAGATATTTATCAATATTGCCTGCCTGTGTGTAAGGAATATCTCCATACAAATCAGTCAGCACCTGGAAGATCCAGGAACGCATGATAATACCTACTGCTTTGTAATTGGGATTGTGCAGGGTATCTCCCAGTTCTGCCAGTTTTGTAAAATCTGCTATACCCTGTGCATAAAAATTGTTCCATACCGTTTGGATGTTGGTAGAAGCCGGAATATAACGGTCCGGATCAGGATATTGGATCTTAGCCCAGTACTGAATATATAACAAGGAGGTTTCCATGGTGGCATCGCTGCCCCAGTAGGTATCCACGTTGGCTTTAATACCGTTGCTCAGCAGGTAGTCCGGCTGCACAACCGTGGGTTCGTTTGGATTTATATTGGTACGTTCCAGGTCTTTCTGGCAACCAGCCAGCCACACTGCAGCGATTAATAAAGAGAAAGATATCAATAACTTTTTCATAATCATTCAATCATTAAAATGAAACATTCAGGTTAAAGCCAAAGCTGCGGGTGGTGGGTATCTGCAGCGTTTCCAGTCCCTGGCCATTACCGGTATTAAAGGCTGTTTCAGGATCTATGTTTGGTGTGTTCTTATGCAGGTAGCCCAGGTTCCTGCCTACCAGCGCTACATTTACGGCCTGTAATCCCCATTTCTTTACCAGTGAAACCGGTAAGGTATACCCTACTTTGATTTCGCGCAGTTTCACAAAAGAGGCGTTGTATACCGCGCTTTCATTCAGGTTACTGCTATACACGGCTTTGTAGTAGTTCTGTGCTGAGAGGATGGCAGTATTCTTTTTACCATCTGCCGTGTAGCCATCAAAAATGATCCCGTCGTGCTTTACAGTAGCCCCGCCTGGTGCGGTGGCATTGTGATCCGGCAATTGTACATTTTTTACCCCGTCATAGTAATAAGGTAATCCGCCGTTTTCCTCGTCGCGGCCGGGCATTGTTGCCGCCAATACACCGGTGCCCATACCCGTAGCGTTGGTACCGGACCAGATGGATCCTCCCTGTTTGGTATCTATCAGGAAACTCAGATTAAATCCTTTAAAAGAGAAGTTATTATTGATGCTCCCTGTCCATTTGGGTGTATAGTAGCCCAGTATTTTCTTACTCGGATCTACTGATGGCGTACCATCTGTATTTACCAGTATCCTGTTTTCGCTGTCTCTTTTATAAGCAGTACCGTAAAGGGCGCCGTAGCGTTGTCCCTTACTGGCCAGCACCTGGATATTACCGGAGCTGCCGAGTACATAGTTGGTCAGAAATCCATCTGCATCCAGTTCCACTACTTTACTCACATTACGTGCATAATTGATGTTTGCATCCCAGCGGAAGCCGGAGCGTGTAGAGATGGGCGTTAGTCCAAGCATTACTTCCACCCCGTGATTACTGAGCTCACCTGTGTTCAGTAATTTTTTCAGATACCCGGTAGTGGAGCTTACATCCGCCAGCAGGATCTGGTTACGGCTGTGAGAGCTGTAGTAAGTAACATCCAGCCGTACGCGGTTATCAATGAAACCTGCTTCCACTCCTACTTCTGTTGAAGTGGTAATTTCCGGTTTGAGGTCTTTGTTCAGGTATTTATCCGATACGGTGAGTAATGGCAGTGAGCCAAAAGGTTGGTTGAACGGATAGGTATTAATTTCCTGGTAGGGGTCTGTATCCTTTCCTACCTGTGCCCATCCGCCGCGCAGTTTGAGCAGGGAGAGCGCCTGGCCCTGGATGTGCAGGGCTTCAGACAATACCAGGCTGGCGTTTACCGAAGGATAAAAATAGGAGTTATTACCTCTTGGCAATGTAGAAGACCAGTCGTTGCGCGCTGTTAAATTCAGAAATGCATAATTGCGGTAGCCTACCTGTGCAGCTGCAAAGCCGCTGTATACTTTCTGCCTGTTGAGCAGGCTGGTAGAAATCAGCGGATCGCGGGAGTTATTCAGTGTATATACATCTTTCACCGCCAGGCGGGGCGCCTGCTGGTAATTTTGTTCCAGCTGGTTGGAGCGCAGGTTGGCGCCGGCCAATACATCTATATCAAAATCACTTCCCAGCTTTTTCTTCGCATTCAGTGTAAACTCTCCATTTGTTTCACTTACTGCATAAGCGTCTTCCGTATAGGAGCCAAACGGTGTACCATTGGTGTAGTAGGCGATTTTATACTTGCGCCTGTCCTGGTAGTAATCGGTACCTATGCGGAAATTGGCCGTGAGCCAGTCCACGATCTGGTACGATAACCGGGCATTGCCCAGGAAGCGGTTGCGCAGCAAGCCTACTGTATTCTCATGCTGGATCCAGTAAGGATTGCTGTAATAGCTATGGTTCCAATTGTAATCGGTGCCATCTGCATTTTTATAGTTTTTCAGTTTGCTCACATCTACCTGCCGGCCAAACCAGATGAACTGGAGGGTAACGCTGTTGCCACGTCTGCCATCCACACCAGGAAGATTATCAGCGGAGCTGCGCACATAATTCGCATAAGTGCTGAGTGTGAGTTTCGGCGTAATACGGAAAGTGTTACTCGCGGTAAAAGTATTGCGGGTAATACCGGTATTAGGTAAAATACCGCCTTGTTTGGTATTGTTATAAGAGAAGCGGTAATCCAGTTTTTCGTTGGTGCCGCCTACAGACAGGCCATTGTTCAATGTATAGCCTGTTACATAAAAGTCTTTAACGTTATCTGGGTGTGCTACAAACGGAACGGCTTCTCCGTTGGAAAAGAATTGCGGGATAAGCCGGCCATCCAGTTTTGGCCCCCAGCTTTCATCCACACCGTCGTTGATGCCGCCGCCTTTACCGTCTTTATAGGAAAACTGTCCGCCCGTTCCTTGTCCGTAGGAGTTCTGAAAATCGGGCAGGATCAGGAGTTTATCGATGGTAGCGCCGGAATTTATGGTAACGCCCATGCCACCTTTCGTGTCTTTCCCGGTTTTTGTTTTGATCACAATTACGCCACTGGATGCGCGGGAGCCGTATAACGCAGCAGCGTTGGGGCCTTTCAGCACACTAATAGAAGCAATATCGTCGGGATTGATATCGGAAATGGCATTGGCAAAATCGCGGCCGGTTCCGATGCCTAACTGGCTATTATCTACCGGTACGCCATCCAGCACAAACAGCGGCTGGTTATTACCGGCGATGGAGGTTTCTCCGCGGATAATGATACGGGAAGAGCCGAGGTTACCCTGGCTGTTGGTTACCTGTACGCCGGCTATTTTTCCGGACAGCGCGTTTACCAGGTTGGTTTCTTTTGCTTCAGAAAAATCTTTTGATTTCAATTCCTGTACAGCATAGCCGAGCGATTTTTTTTCGCGTGAAATACCTAATGCAGTTACCACTACTTCTTCCAGTTTCCTGTTACTGTTTTCCAGGGAGATGTTGATCACTTTATTGTTTCCAACAACTGCAAATGTTGTTTCAAAGCCTAGTGAGGAGAATTGCAGCGTATCATTCACCTGTGCGCTGATCGAATATTTTCCATCCGGATCCGATTGCGTGCCACGTCCTGTTCCTTTCACCTGAACAATTGCGCCGGGTATGCGCTGTGCGTCTGAGCGGGATGTGATGACCCCGTTCACCCTGATTTCCTGGGCGATGCTTTGCTGCAGCCACAATAAGGCAGGCAGCAAGCATAACAGCCTTTTTTCGTAATTCATGCGTTGTACTTGATTTATAAGTTGACTCAGATCTTTGCGGAGATGCTACACCGTTCAGATTTTGGCATTTGCGTTTGGTGTATGATCAATTCGTGATATCGGGGCAAAAGTAAGCCACAAATATTAATCCACAAAATTTATAGACTATATAGGTTTAAAAAGTACAGATAGATATTTAGCGAAAAATGCAGGATGGGAGCTGATCCCCGTGGCTGTGGCTGGTAACAGTGGTTAATAAAACATCAGCAATGGGTTAGATATTGTAAAAGGATAAGGGTAATAAAGCGGCCGCCGGCTGCAGATATAAAGTGTTAGAGCTGGTATACATAAACTGCACTCACTAACAGGGGATGTACACATCAGCTATG
>NZ_DATMTE010000389.1:0-5753 GCF_035564935.1 Chitinophaga sp.
GAAACGGCCCAGTAATTTACCCCGTATACCCTTAAGGATCGATGAAGATGATCAGGTATTCGTTACCATTGAAAGTTTACCCCAGGAATATCAACACCTGGCCATGCCCGCTGCGAAAATTTCTTTCCGAAGTGATGATTATGTGGATATCCTCAGCCAAACCATAAAACTTGGCCGGTTTACACTCCGTACACATGAAGTATACAATAAGGAGCAGGATATCATGTTAATACCCTATACCAGGATTGAACTGCTGGCGCTCCATTTTATGGCCGGAGGTGAAGTGGTAGCCGAAATCACAGACCGGGGACCTTATATGATGGCCAAAAGGGAAATGACCCTGTTCAAACTGGAACCCAGTTCTCACAGGGCTCCCATGAAAGCATGGGATAATATGTTCAGCTTCCATATTGATATTACACCGGAAGATATGGCTGAAATGGCATTGGAATACCCTGAGTTAGCCACCATAGCGAAAAAAACATCCAGGAAAGGAAGCGCCCCTGTTAATGCAGAGCCATATCATATTAATATGGCTTGTACAGAAATGATTGATGCCATCTGCAATTGTAAATTTGTAGGTAAACAGGCAGAAGTATTCATGCACAGGTGCTGCCTGGAACTGTACCTGAATTTTGCGGCACAGGATGAACTGGAGGAGGAACCCATGCGGGTGTTCCCGCTATATGTATCCGAAAAACTGGAAGATTCCATCAAATACCTCGTCAATACTACCAACGAAAAATTCTCAATGGCTAAAATGTCGGTACTGCTCGACCTGGGCATCCAGGAACTGAGGGAAGCCTTCATTGACAGCTTTCATATAGCGCCGGAACGCTTCCACCTGCAGCGACAAATGATGCAGGCATATAGCACGGCTGTAACCACTGCAGAGCCCCTGGAAAAAATTTGTACTTCTATAGCAATGAACAATGTAGAGGAATTTACTAACCTCTTTGAATCCTATTTTAAGTGTTCCATCGCTATCATTCGCAATAGTCAATGAAGAGATTGAATATCCCCATTTTGATTTTTTAGGTTGTTAATATGCCGGATCACTCCTGGTTCGGCAATGTACTTGTCCCTCAAAATAACCCTTGCTTTTTGTGGTCAGAGAAAGATTCCTTAAATTCCTTTTCTTTCTCACCGCTAAAAGCAAGGGTTATGTCATTTCAGCAACGTACCATCTTTATTACCGGCGCAAGCCGCGGCATAGGCAAAGCCATTGCGCTACGTCTCGCCAGCCGGGGAGCTAATATTATCATTGCCGCCAAAAGCGTGGAAGAAGATCCAAGACTGGGAGGCACTATCTACTCCGCCGCCGCAGAGGTAGAAGCTGCCGGAGGCAAAGCGCTAGCAGTACAGGTAGATATCCGGGAAGAAGCACAGATAGCTGCCGCTGTACAACAGGGAGCAGAGAAATTTGGCGGTATAGATGTGGTGATTAACAACGCATCGGCTATACAACTTACCAACACGGAAGAAACTCCCGTCAGGCGGTTCGATCTGATGTATGATATCAACGTACGCGGCACCTTCCTGGTAACACAACATTGCCTTCCTTACCTGAAAAAAGGAAATAACCCGCATATCCTTACATTATCGCCACCGATAAATATGGATCCAAGATGGTTTGGCCCACATGTAGCCTACACTATCAGCAAATACAATATGAGCATGCTGGCCATGGGCTGGGCCAATGAGCTGGAGAAATATAAAATTGCCTCCAATGCCCTGTGGCCGGCTACCACCATTGCTACTGCAGCGGTAAAGAACCTGCTGGGAGGAGATTCCCTGATCAATAAAAGCCGTACCCCTGAAATCATTGCCGATGCCGTGGAATATATCCTGCAGCAACCGGCTTCCTATTCAGGCCATACATTGATTGATGAAGAGGTGTTGAAAGCGGCGGGTGTCACCAATTTTGATAAGTATGCAGTGGTGCCGGGCGGCAAACTGCAGCGGGATCTGTTCCTATCCTAAAAAATTGGCCCGGTAAAATACCGGGCCTTTCTTCATGAAGGAAATATCCGTGGCATATCCCGGAAAATAAACTGCTTATAAAGTTGCTCCGCCACAGGGTAAATATCTTCGGGAATTTCTACCATCTCTCCAAACTCTGATGTTTTATATAATGCGCACCGTATTGCACGCCAGCACTCCGAATCCTGTCCCGTGAGCAATATGCCCAAAGCCACCTGTTGATCTTGTATGATGGCATCCTGGAACACCAGGCTATAATGATTCCACAACGTTTTCACAATATCGTCATCAGAAAGTTCCAGCCAGCGTTCAACACGAGGCGTCACTGCTTCCCACTCCCTTAAACGCACCATCAGGGCCACTAACGTATGCACGTAATCCCTGGCATACGGAGCTTGTTCAACAGCCCGGCGTGAAAATTTCAGGGCCAGGTCTAACCGGGTATTCAGCAGGTACAGGCACCAGGCTACACGGTTCAGGTCATATGCAGTAAGACGGGGATAATTATAGTGAAGCTGCTGCTCCATAAACAGGAGCAACGACAGCGCATCTCCGGTTTCTCCCTCGTCAACCAGGAATCCCAGGTAACATATTTTGGTATACAGCATGTCGTAGCTGCTCCCCTTCTCTTCCACGGCCTGCCGGTACCAGGTATGCGCTATACTATGATCAGTATTACTTTCCGCATACAGTGCTGCAAGCGCGCACACAGGCAGGCACCTGGGGTTGTAAGAGGCGGCCATCGCTGCTTTATACAGCTTTTCTGCTTCAGCATATTCTCCTGTTTCTTTATAGCAATGTCCCGCCAGGAGCTGTAGAAAAGAAACTTCCTGCACAGCTGAGGGCGCGTTTTTATAAACCGTAATCGCCGCTTCATAACGGCACAGATCCAATAAGGTACTGATCAGTACATGGGAAGTGCTTACACAGTGCGGATCATTTTGCAGATGCTGCGTCCAGAGGGCGGCAGCTGTGTCATAATCCTTTGCCTGGTAGTAGATAGCTGCCAGCTCCCTGTGCACATTAAACGTAATAAACTCAAATTTCTCTGCCCATTCCAGGCCATTACTCAACAGGGAAACATCGCCGGTTTGTGCTACCACGGTATGCAAAGCCTCCAGGTAAGCTTTTGCCAGCATTGCACCTCGCGGGAAATAGTCGTCGGACAAAATAAAAGCCTGTTCAAAATAATGAATGGCCATCCTTGGCTCACTTATCTCACAATGGCTGTATGCCAGTAGCAGGTAAAGGGAAACCTGTTCTCTTCGCGGATAGTTGTTGCCTTGTAATGTTTCAAGATAAGCAATATCTGTTCTTTCCAGCACATTCTCCGGGTGGGAAATACGCTTTTTATCCAGCTGCTGCAGGAATGCGGGTAAATCCTTTTGAATCACATTGAGCAATGTTTCATTCATAATGATTATTTGGGGGATGAGTAACTTCTCTGCGTGCTATGCAAATAGTATACACATGTGGCAATCTTGAAGTACTATCTTTACTCCATTTATACGGGAAAATCACCAGGAGGTTCTTTTGTTATTAATTGCTGGTATACTGCCTCCACCCGGGATGCAATAGCCCCGGTAAATTTGACTGACAGCGCTTTAGCAGTAGTTTTTAATAATGCATACCTAATAATCAGCCAAAAGATAGAAACTTTATTCTTTATTAACCGTTCTATCAATTCTTGCTTATGCCATATAACGGCATCACGGAACAGCAGCACATATTCGTCCCAGCGTTCTTTCACCGTGTTGTCTTCCGTGTTAGCCAGCCATTTAAGTATATATGGCTTCGCTTCCTTCCATTTATTCATGCGCGCCAGTATACATGATAACGTATGTACAGAAAGTGCCAGGTCATATTCCAGTTCAATGGCCCGCCTTGACATCTTTTCCGCCAGATCTAACTCTAAATCCAGCACATATAAATACCAGGCCATCTCATTCAATACATTTCCAGGTAATCTATGATAATAGCTGTTTAACAAAAGCCCTGTTGCCGGCACCAATGATACAGCTTTCCCAGGCTGATTATTCTCCATCAGGAACGACAGATAGGAAAGATGAATGCATAACAACTCATAGTTACTACCACCTTCCTGGATAGCTCTTATAAAACAGGTGTCAGCAAGATGAGCATCATTTAGTTTACTGGCATACAATTCCGCTAAAACACCGTAAATAATTCCTTTGGCGTCATAAGCATGATCCGTCGCCATTTGATAATGTCTTGCTGCCTGGGTATAGTTCTTTAGCGCCTTGTAACAATTTCCAATAAGAAATTGCAACGGAGGCCTCCCGGAGACATTTGCAGGAGCTTCCCTAAAAACAGCGATGGCAGATTGGGGTTGCTGTAGCCTGGAAGACAATGTTTCTATCAACATCTCGTAAGTAGTTACATGTGCCGGTTCCAGTTCAAGATGCTTCTTCCATAAGCTCACTGCTATTTCATATTCCGTTGCTTTGTAATACACCATTGCCAATTCACGATAGCATCCCGAAGAAACAAAGTTAAACTTATCAATCCACTGCAAACAATTATTCAATATTAATGGAGAATCATTAGTATGAACTGTCTCCAATACTGCATCCAGGTAAAACTTAGTTAATAATTCCATTTCCGGAAAGAAATCATCAGACACCGCAAAAGCCATATCAAAATAATACAGCGCCATACGGCTATCTTTAATATCAGAATAACTATAAGCTAACACAAAATACAGAAGCACCCTCTCCGTAGGGCTCCAGTTACTTGTATCCAGGCTTTCCAGAAATCGCAAATCTCCTGAGGTTAGATGTAAAGCAGCCAGGTTTGTGAAACACTTGTTGTCAAGAAATGCAGTGAATGCTGTTTCTTCCGGATGAAATTCAGTTACGTCCATCGCTAACTCCACTACTACGTCGCAATCCTGTCCTGTTAAAACACTCATTAAAAGACCCTTTACCAGGTCTGGTACAACAGTAGCTCCCCCGGTCCAACACTTTATAGTCAGAAAATGCAGGTACCAGCGAAAATAATCCCCGGTTTTAAAATTGACATCCACCCGCAATGTTTCAACAATCTTACTGAGCTGGCCAAGTAATTCCCGGACAATAGGTTTATGATCCTGCTCCCAACCCCTACGTAATTTCTTTCTGTCGGATCGCTCTACATGGCCATTATTAATAAAAGGATGCTGCTCCGATAGTTCCCTTAATTTTAAAGTAACATCAACGCCCGGCCAGTAAAGAGCCAGTATTCTTTCATCCCTTGATAACAACGTACTTAAAAACATCACATCCTTCACAAGCCCTATGTTACTGCTGATGTATGCAAGGAATCCTTCCGGCGATTGCCTTACCGGCTGCGCCTCTGCCTCCTGTGAAGCACTCCTGGCTTCGACCGGAACCAGTTTATTAAGCAATGCTTTCTTTGCCGGTTCATCCTGGTTGGTTATATATTTCGTATGCTTACGGGGTCTTCCCGGCCTCCTTTTTTTTCCTGCCAGTTGCTGCAGAAATCCAGGTAAGTCCTCATATTTTTCTCCATATACAATGGCTGTAATATTATCAGGTAGCCCTTTAGGTTCCTCACCTGCTTTTACAAGAATGAAATGCTGTGTTTGAGGATTGATAAATTTACCCTTTGCCCAATTTAAAAAACCCTGAAAATTAGGATCATCCATGCCAGCCCCAAACCCTATAAAAATAAGAGAATGATAATACTCTATTCCTTTCATAAAAGTTTGTGTAAAATCATCTGCTCCAATCCGGTCATATGATTTCGAA
>NZ_DATMTE010000390.1:0-5303 GCF_035564935.1 Chitinophaga sp.
TTGTACTATTAAATTATTTTGTTTTTCCTTTATGATCATTGATGATTTATTGATTGTCCACCATGCCTGGATTCTGCGAAAGCACCTTCGGTGGAATCTTAAACGTCAGTCTTTCCGGCCGTAAAGTGAAAGTGGACTGGGCCTCACCGGTTGCTGAGTATACGATATGCTTGGTGTTTACCGTTGATTTAAAATCCGGATCCACTGATAACCGTCTCATGTCGAACCAACGATATCCCAATCCTGCAAATTCCCTGATCCGTTCCTCCAGGATAAATTTTACGAGGGTATTTTTGTTTGTAGATATAGCGTCCGGAACAGGAGCATCAGCAGCCGGCATTCGTTTTACCCGTAAGGCCTCAATATCTGCTTTGGCTCCGGGTAAATCATTCAGCCGGGCTTTCACTTCTGCCCGCATTAGATAAATGTCAGGCACCACCATCCCTATGATAGGTGAAAACGGCCCTGCTTTTCTGGCCATACCCAAAGGAAATGCGGCGCCACTGGGATAGGGGATAGTGCTCATGAAATTTCTACGTAGATCAGACTGACCGTAGAGCGCCACTGTTGCAGGAGATAACGGGAGTGCATTAGATGCAGTTGTCCAATCCCCCATAGTTTGCCTTGAGTAAAGACTTTCTTCGTTATTATAAAGATTGGGAAGAGTGGGACCAAATATGGTAACAGGTAAAAATTGTCCGCCTGGACCAAATGTTATATTGTAGTCGTACAAACGAACCGGATACGTTGATGCCGCCAGATCTGTCATAGCAGCAGTCAGTTGCTCCAGGGCCTCATTGTACATTCCCATAAAGAGATACGTTTTCCCCAACAGGGCTTCCGCCGCGGGTCTGGACATGCGAAAACGGTGATATGGTGTGGGGCTTAAGTTGGGTATCGCCGCTTTCAGGTCATCAACTATAAAATCATATACCTCCTTCACTGTTGCTCTTGGAAAGCTGTTCATTGTTACATTGGCCTCTTTTACAATTGGGAACCCAGGATCGGTAGCAGCTGTTGCAGAATTGAACGGCTTAGCAAAAGTATTTACCAGTTGCAGATAGACCCATGCACGTCCTGCAAGCGCTTCCGCTTGCAGCGCCTCTTTTTCTCCGGCTGTTCCTCCCGTGGAATTTAGCACTTCATTGATAACAACGTTGTATACATACAGTGCCTTTGTGGGATAGGTAATTTCCGGCGCATCTTCATTTGGCTCATAGATATTGTCCTCCCATTGAAACGAACGTTGTTGCTGCAGCGTGATCCCGGAATAATAAGGTTCAATAGCCGCCATTTCATCTCCCATGGCCTGAGAATGCGTCATAAACTGGTTACCTAATGTAAGGCTATTGAGCAGCAGGTTATAATCATTCGTTTTCTCAGCGATTATTTTGCCTGCCGGAGTAACTTCAAGAAAGCTTTTTTGACAGCCCGCTATGCCTGAAGCAAGCGCCAATAAAAGAAACACTATATTAATTGACTTTTTCATTTCTTTTTTTTTGAATTAAAAAGACAGGTGTGCACCAATCGTAACTATACCTTGCATGGTCCGCATGTTCCGACTAAAATTGTATACGCGTTCCGGATCGCCTCCTGTGGCTGATGTGAGCGAAAATCCCTGGAACTCCGGGTCAATGCCATACCGGTTCGCCTTCCAGAGCATAAGATTGGATACCTGCACCCGGAATGTTACGTTATTAGCCTTAATAGCTTTAACCAGATGGGAGGGCAAACTGTAAGAAAGAGTTATATCCCTGATTTTTACGTAGGAGGCGTCTAACACATTCAGGTCGCCATACACATAATAATTAATATCCCTTCTGCTGCCGGAGAGCGAGCTGCTGCTTACATATGAGGGAACATTCGTAGTTTTCTCATCACCAGGTTTTCTCCATCTTTCATCAAAAATGGCATTGATGTTACCCTGAGCAAGATTAATGGCAGATGTATAACTGCCGGCATTTAAATCAAGTGCATTACTTCCAATCAGCCTGCCGGTGAAATAACTGCCCACATCTCTTCTCATTACGTGCCCCAGATTGAAGATGGCATTGACACTCAGCGAAAATCCTTTGTAAGTAAAGGTATTGGAGAATCCGCCGCTCCATGGAGGCTGAGTAGTTCCCATGTATAGCATGTCAGTTGGTTTGGTAATATTGCGTGTTTTAGTGACCGTTTTGTCGGCCAGATGAATTGTCGGATCTCCAAGGGCATCCAGCCCCGCATATTGGTATGCAAAAAGCGCAAAAGCAGAGTACCCGGGAAAATAGCGCTGATCTATCATCTGCTGCCCGGTAGTAATGGGCGTTTGATATTTGATGTCTGTGATCTCGTTCTTATTATAGGCGATGTTAAGTAAACTGGTCCACCTGAAATTCCGCGAATCGATATTGACGGAATTGATAACCGCTTCAACTCCCTTATTCTTCAAACTGCCATAGTTGCCAACAATTACTGAGTAACCGGTAAGTGTATTAACCGGCAACTGGCCAATCAGATCATCTGTTTTTCTGTTATAATAATCGACCGAACCTGAAAGACGCCGATTCAGTGCTGTAAAATCAATACCCAGGTTGATCGTTTGTGTACTTTCCCAGGAGAGGTGAGGGTTGCCGGGGGTTGCTATTGAAAAACTCCTGCCTCCCGGTAATGATGCAGAAGTGGCCGAAGAAAGAATATTGTATGAAGATGCAGTTCCTGGCACCGGGGCATTACCTGTAACCCCATAAGTAGCCCTGATGGCCAGGTGATCGATAACCGGAATTTTTTGCATAAAGGTTTCATCACTTAGCATCCATTTAGCGCCTGTACTCCAGACGGGTCTGTTTTGCGCACCTTTTTCCAGCCCAAATAAGTTGCTTTTATCAACCCGCCAGCTTGCATTCAGCGAATATCTTTGTGCATAAGTATATGCACCATTGGCATAATAAGATGTAAACCGGGTTTGACCTTCTGTTTCGCGATAATAGTCCGGTGGTAAAACGCTTTTTGAAATATTATTGGCAACAACAGGATTCATGATACCCAATGCCAGTGCGGCATAGTCTACCGGAATGGCATTGCGCAACTGGCGATCATAGCCCCTAACTGTACTTTCATTGGTAGTCAGCAGTTGCTCTTGTGCCTCCTGGCCAGCCAATACAGTTAGCTGGTGAAGCGTCCCTTTCCAAGCCTGGTCAAACACTAATTGATTCCGTACTGTCCAATCACGTTGAATAGTGTTACCTGTATAATATTTACCACCGGCAACAGGCAGATAATAAACTGGTGTTACTGCCGGATTCGCCGCTACAGTAAATTGTACCAACTCGTTGCGTTGAACAAAGCTGCTGTTATCGTCGTAGAGGGTGGTTTTATTGTGCCCGCGGATATAACCAAACACCCCTTCATACCTCAGTCCTTTAGTCACATTTAATGTGACACCGCCTATAATCCTGTTTAGGAGTGCATTTGTGTTTGAAGAGGCGAGTTGGGCATCGTCAAGAGGTTTGTAGTCAAGTCCAATGCGGGCCCTGGATTGGGCAGACTGGCGGGTGGAGTCTGTAAGGGCTCCCACATATGGCATAGAAAGGCTGTTTCCATCAGCATCCCGGAATAGCTGATAAGGATAAAACCTGCTGTCTGCGGAAACGGTTCTTGGTGATGAAGCTGTAATGTTAGTAAGATCTGTTATAAGGTATACTTTCAGGTATTTATTGAAATTGAAGTCCTGGCGCAGATTAACTTTATAAGTCCGGTTAGTTGCGCCGGGGCGGTTTGATTTTAAATCGGTATAGGAAAGCGAGCCATAAAATGTATGGACCTTGCCGCCGCCTCTCAGTGATACAGTGTGGTTCATCAACGCCGCATTCCTGTACCACAGGTCTTTGATCTGGCTACGGTTATCAATCGCCGCGAGACTGTCAAGACTCTTATTTGCCTGAGCGGAACTGATCAGTCCTCTATACTGGTTGTACAGGATCATTTCGTGGGGAGGCATACCAACAGCACCAAGTACATAAGCCGATGCTGTATTCCAGGGATATGCAACCGGATCGAATACTTCTTTTGCTGCTTGTATATACTGCTGACTATTCATTACAGGCAGATAGTCCAGGTCAGGCTTCCCCTGAAAGCTGATAAAGCCATCATAGTCAACTTTAAGATTTTCAGAAGCAGCACCCTTTTTCGTGGTAATAACAATTACCCCGTTAGAGGCTTTTGCGCCCCAGATAGATGCAGCTGTTGCATCTTTCAATACAGTTACATCTGCAACATCCTGGGGGTTAACGGCGTTGATATCACTTATTGGAATGCCATCCACGACAATGAGCGGCGCTCTGCCTGCGTTAATAGAATTGAGCCCTCTTATTAACACTCCTTCAGAGCCTGGTGCGTTATTAATGGTTAATCCCGGTACCAGGCCATCCATACGTTGCAGGATGTTCATACTGGTAGACCGGTTTTGCAGTATTTCCTTATCAGGTTTCGCAAATGAACCTGCGCTTCTTTCCCTGGAGAGCGTCTGATAACCGGTACTTACAGTTATTTCTATATCCTTCAATTGTGTTTCGGAGGTATATAGCCTGATGGTCAGATTGCCACCCGACAGAGCTCCTTTGCTAACGGCAACACTTTGGGTGGCAAAACCGATAAAGGTGGCCACAATCACATTGCCTTCTTCCAGATTCAGTGTAATGGCTCCATCGGTGTTTGTGACGCCAAGTTGCTTTCCATTCCTGAGGGAAATAGAGGCGCCGGTAAGCGGAGCTCCGGATGAATCCACCACACGGATTTTTACAGGAATAGCCTGCATGATGCTATCTGCTGCTGACCGGGCAGCTGGCTTACGGGAAAGAATAATGTTCTTACCTTGTATGGTATAGTCGAGTGGTTGATTTCTGAAAACCTCATCAAGCACTTCTTTTAATGGCTTGTTATAAGCGGAAAGGTTAATGACCCGGGCATTGACAAGCAGCTCCTTCTTTGCAAACAGTCCATACCCTGTTTGCTTTTTTACTTCTTTGAATACTTGTTTTAACGTGAGATTTTTACCGGAAAGAGTAATGTTCTGCGCGTTACCTGAAGCGTAGACCTGGATAAAAACAGCCGTCAATAAATAAAAGGTTAGTCTCATAACCCTGATGATTTTGGTAATACTCCGGATCCCTCCCGGAGAATCGAAGAGGCAATAGCAGTTTTTTTGCATAAATTGCAGCAGATTTGGTTGTTAAATAAGTGGTGTGCGACCATTTTTACCGACCGGTCATTATTCCGCCACGGCCGCGAACCGTGGCGGTTTTTATATAGTGGTTGGTTTTATT
>NZ_DATMTE010000391.1:0-9979 GCF_035564935.1 Chitinophaga sp.
GCACTGGAAAAAGGGATTTTAATAGATGTTACACAAGAAGCTACAGCCAGAAGCAGGGGGCTGCAAAAGCTATACGATGCCACGCAGGCGGTTCTGGATACCACCGTTCTCCGGAAATTATTGCCTGAGTTGAATCCTCACCTGTTGGTGATAGGCAATCCCGGCTATTCCAATAACAGGGACTATGCGATTGCGCAAAAAAGCGTAGTGTATTATGGTATTGATACTCTTTTCCAATCTGTTATTAAATGGGTGAAACCGCTCTCGCCCGTAATAGGCTGGAATGCAGGCGAGGAATTTAAACACATAGAGCCATGTACCAGCTGGGGGCTCATAAATACAGCTTCAGATTGGTGTATGAACCTGCCTTTGTTGTCGATACCACCCGCCAGTAAATTACCACAGGTGCGCACACTCAATCCAAAGGATATTAACTGGCTGGAGCATGCCAACTACCATGCGTTTGTAATGAGCGATGGCGATAACATGCAATGGACGTTTGGCAATTTTCTTAACAGCAAAGATTACTGGAGCAATCCATACAATGAGCGGATCCCCATGTCGTTCACCAGCTGCGTGCTTAACCTGTCGCAGGCTGGCAGCGATGTATACAGCTACCTGGTGAAAACCCAGCCCGGGCATACTTCGGTAGTGGAATACGGAGGCGGCTATTATTACCCCGATCTCTTTGCCAGATTAAGACCAGACAGGGAAAAGCTGCTTCGCGAATATGCAGGTATGATCAATACACAAATGAAAGCAACAGGCACAAAGGTTTTCGGTTTTATCTGTAAAGATGTTTCCGGTGAAGAGGCCATGGAAGCATACAGGATATATGCTGAAGAGATAGAAGACCTTACAGGTATGATAGCTGTGCAGTACTCGCCTTATAACGGTGGCGATGGAAAAGTTTTCTGGGTAAAAAATAAAAAGGGAACAGCCATTCCCGTAGTCACCTGTAAATACCAGCTATGGGCCAATCTCAGCAGGAAAGGCTCGGGCGATCCTGTGCAGGTTGCCGGCTGGATCAATGAAGATAACGCGCCATCTCCTTCCGCCAATAAACAACTGAACTGGACCATTGTACATGCCTGGTCACATTTCAGCGATAGCGCCACACATCATTCCATTGTTACAAAAGATAAAAAAAATACTGCGGGCGAACGCGGTGTAACGCCGGTGAAATGGACGAAAGACCTTCTTGATAAAGGAACAAAGGTGGTTTCCATTGAAGAGCTTTTATGGCGGATCAGGATGCAGCACAATGCTGCCGAAACGCTTAAAGCAGCCGGCATTCATCAATAATCAGCGAAACATTATGCAAAAAAATACAAGGATAGGCCAGCTGCTTTCCATACCGGTGATTGTAGCGGCATTGGGTTATTTTGTTGATATCTACGACCTGTTGCTATTCAGCATTGTGCGTATTCCAAGTTTAAAGGCCCTGCACGTAGCAGATGGTGAACTGATGGAACAGGGTATCTACCTGATCAATATGCAAATGGCAGGAATGCTGCTGGGTGGAATTTTATGGGGCATTACAGGAGATAAGAAAGGACGGCTGTCGGTATTGTTTGGTTCTATCCTGCTGTACTCCGTGGCGAATATTCTCAACGGCTTTGTAACAACGGTGGATCAATATGCCATTTTGCGTTTTATAGCAGGGATAGGTCTTGCAGGCGAGCTTGGCGCCGGTATTACACTGGTAGCGGAAATACTTCCAAAGGAGATCCGGGGTTACGGTACCGCTATTGTGGCTTCTGTGGGTGTATTGGGCGCGGTACTGGCTTATTTTATTGCGGATATGTTCGATTGGAAGATCGCTTATTTTATTGGCGGCGGACTGGGATTGGCATTACTGGTGCTCCGGTTCAATGTATTTGAATCCGGTATTTTTAAAGAAGTGAAGAAGGAAAACAGGTCGCGTGGTAATTTCTTCTCTTTATTTTCTTCTTCCAGAATATTTTTTAAATACCTGAGATGTATAATGATAGGTTTACCTATCTGGTTCGTTATCGGTATCCTGATCACTTTTTCACCGGAGTTCGGAAAAGCAATAGGAATCACAGTTCCCGTGGAAGCAGGCAAGGCGGTGATGTTTTGTTATATCGGGCTTTCACTGGGCGATATGAGCAGTGGTTTGCTAAGCCAGTATTTGAAAAGCAGGAGAAAAACGGTGTTTATTTTTGTGATGCTCACCTGTTTGGCAATAGCTGTTTACCTAAGCCAGCGATCACAAAGTGTAGCTGTTTTTTATACTTTATGCGGCCTGCTGGGATATGCCATTGGTTACTGGGCCTTGTTCGTAACTATCGCGGCAGAACAGTTTGGTACTAATATGCGGGCCACGGTAGCCACCACGGTCCCTAATTTTGTACGCGGAAGCGTAAATGTTTTTACACCCGCTTTTTTGTTGTTGAAGAATCATCATGGCGTTACCATTGCCGCGGGTGTAGTAGGCATTGTTACAGTCCTGCTTGCATTGCTCGCAGTATGGAAGATGGAAGAAACTTTCTCCAAAGATCTCAACTACACAGAATAAAATTATTATCTCTTCAAAACATATAAATGATGAAGAAAAGAAACTTTCTTTTTGTAGCGCTTATTTTTGCAATGACTGCAAAGGCACAACAAACCTATGACATATGCGTGTATGGTGGCACATCCGGTGGTGTAATGGCGGCATATGCAGCAAAAAAAATGGGGAAGTCGGTGTTGTTGATAGAGCCGGGAAAACATCTCGGCGGCATGTCGTCCGGCGGATTGGGTTATACTGATATCGGTAATAAATACGCAGTGACCGGCCTGGGAATTGATTTTTACCGCAGGGTGGGTAAGCACTATGGCCAGTTTGAATCCTGGATATTTGAGCCGCATGTGGCGGAAGATGTGTTTATGCAGTACATCAGGGAAGCCGGTGTACCGGTGCTTTACCAGTCGAGGATTGTATCAGCAGTAAAGAAAAATGGATTTATAAAGGAGATCTCGCTGGAGAATACAGCGGCTCCGTCTCAACAGCAAAAAACTATCCGTGCAACGGTTTTTATTGATTGTTCTTATGAAGGCGACCTGATGGCAAGGGCCGGCGTGTCTTATATGGTAGGAAGGGAGTCTTCCGCAGTTTACAACGAATCGTACAATGGCGTACAGGTGCAGCCACCTGCCACTCCGCAGCATGGCAACCAGGTGCCCGATGGTGTAGACCCGTATAAGATACCCGGCAATCCATCCAGCGGTTTGTTATGGGGTATCAGCAATGCGAAGCTGGCGCCCATAGGCAGTGGTGATAACCATGTGCAGGCATATAATTTCCGCATTTGTTTAACCGACGATCCTGCCAACAGGATACCTATAACCCGCCCGGAGGACTATGATTCCAGCCGCTATGAGTTACTACCCCGTTATATCGCAAAGCTCACCGCGCCAAATGATATCAGGGAGATACTGAAATTTGACCTGATGCCCAATCATAAAACAGATATCAATAACGGTGGCGGTTTTTCTACGGATATGATAGGCAGGAACTGGGAGTATCCGGATGGGGATTACACCACCAGGGAAAGGATCCAGAAGGAGCATGAGTTGTATAACAAAGGCCTGCTGTATTTTATAGGGCATGATCCGCGTATCCCGGATAGTGTGCGCCTGTTCATGTTGAACTGGGGATATCCGAAAGATGAATATGCGGATAACGGCCACTGGAGCCCGCAAATGTATATCAGGGAAGCCCGCAGGATGCGTGGCGCCTATGTGATGACGCAAGCCAATTGCGAACGGAAGGAAATAGTAACGGATGGCATAGGCATGGCGGCTTATGGGATGGATTCGCACAATACACAGCGACTTGTAATAAACGGAATGGTGAAGAATGAAGGCGATGTGGAGAAAGGAGGAGCAGGCCCCTATCCTATTGCTTACCGCTCATTGACGCCTAAAGAAAACGAATGTAAAAATTTACTTGTGCCTGTTTGCTTATCCGCCAGTCATATTGGTTATGGCTCTATCAGGATGGAACCAGTGTTCATGGTACTGGGACAATCGGCCGCAATAGCAGCGGCATTTGCGGTTGATGAACGAACTACCGTGCAGCAGGTAGATGTAGGTAAGATACAGAAGCTTTTGGCTGCAAACCCCTTGCTGAATGGCAGCACGCCGGAAATACTGGTAGATAATGATGATACTGCTCACGTGGAGATAACAGGTAAATGGGCGCTGAAAAAAGGTGGAACCTATGGTCCGTCAGCTTTTTATTCCGTTGTAAATGACCAGCCAAAGTCGGTGAAATTTATACCCGAAGTAAAGAAGAGTGGAAGCTATGACATCTATACTTATGTGCTGCCAAGAATCAACAATATATCTCCGGCTACCAAAGTGACCGTTTTTGATGGAAGGCAGTCTAAAGAGATAACGATTGTGAAGGAGAAGGTGATCGTTAACGGGCAAACGAGCGGAGAATGGGTACATCTCGGGAAATTTGATCTGCCGGCAGGCAAAAAAGCAGGAGTAACCATTTCCAACAGGGAAGCCGGTGGCGTAATTGTGGCGGATGCCGTATTACTGGTGCCTGCACACTAATAATCATTTAACGTAAGTACAAAGAATGAAGCAGTTATTTTTATGTTTGTGCGGATGGATGATATGCAGTATATCAAAGGCACAGGATCCCGTTTCCTTTGTGAACCCACTGGTAGGAACGGCTTCCAGTCATGATTTATCAAATGGTAACACCTATCCTGCCATTGCAGTGCCCTGGGGCATGAATTTCTGGACGCCGCAAACCGGTAAAATGGGCGACGGATGGGCCTATACTTATGATGCAACAAAAATTGTGGGTTTCAAACAAACCCATCAACCTTCTCCATGGATGAATGATTACGGGCAATTTTCCATTATGCCCGTTACCAAACGCGCAGTATTTAAGGAGGCCGACAGGGCCAGCTGGTTTTCCCATAAAGCGGAAATTGCAACACCTTATTATTATAGTGTATACCTGGCTGATTACGATGTGAAAACGGAGATAACGCCCACGGAAAGGGCTGCCGCTTTCCGCTTTACGTATCCTGCTACCGACAGTGCATTTGTGATAGTGGATGCTATGGATATGGGTTCTTACATAAAAATCATCCCCGGGGAAAGAGAGATCATTGGTTACACCACCAAAAATAAAGGTGGTGTACCCGGTAATTTCAGGAATTATTTTGTGCTTCTTTTCGATCGGCCGTTCACTGTTTCCTATCTCTGGAAAGATGGTACGTTAACGAAAGACCTGCTGGAAGGTAGTGCCGGGCATACAGGCGCCGTGATTGGTTTCGCTGCAGGAAAAGGTACGCAGGTGAATGTTAAAGTGGCATCCTCTTTCATTAGCCCGGCGCAGGCGGATTTGAACCTGCAACGGGAAATAGCAGGAGATAATTTTGAGGCGGTGAAGCAACACGCAAAGGATGCCTGGAGTAAGTACCTGGGCAGAGTGATGGTAGAAGGCGGTTCGGATAAACAGACAGCCACATTTTATTCCTGTCTTTATCGTTGCCTGCTTTTCCCACAGAAGCACTATGAAATTGATGCCGCCGGAAAAGTTGTCCATTACAGTCCTTATAACGGGAAAGTAATGCCGGGTAAGCTCTATGCCGGTACAGGATTCTGGGACACTTTCCGTTCACTGTACCCTTTATTGAACCTGTTATATCCTGATATCAACAGTGAGATGCAGGAAGGATTGGTAAATGCCTATAAAGAAGGAGGCTGGCTGCCTGAATGGAGCAGCCCGGGTTACCGGAACATCATGGTAGGCAATAACTCCGCTTCCGTAGTGGCAGATGCATATCTGAAAGGAATACGTGGTTATGATATTGATACTTTATACCAGGCGCTTTTGAAAGATGCCAACAATGAAGGGCCTATGACGGCGGTAGGCCGTAAAGGGGTACAGTTCTACAATAAGCTGGGATATGTACCATTTGATGCCGGTATTAATGAAAGCGCTGCCAGGACGCTGGAATACGCATACGACGACTTTACCATTTACCAATTGGCCAAAGCATTAAAGCGCCCGCAGGAAGAAATTGATCTTTATGCAAAACGTTGTCAGAACTATCGTCACCTGTTTGATCCTTCCTCAAAATTAATGCGGGGGAAAAATACGGATGGTAGCTTCCAGGCGCCGTTCAATCCTGTAAAATGGGGCGGGGCTTTTACGGAGGGCAACAGCTGGCACTATAGCTGGAGCGTATTTCATGATATACAGGGGCTTATTAATTTAATGGGCGGAGAACGGGTGTTTACCGTCATGCTGGATTCCGTTTTTAATATGCCACCTGTATTTGATGAAAGTTATTATAAAAAAGTGATCCATGAAATCAGGGAAATGCAGGTGATGAACATGGGGCAGTATGCGCATGGCAACCAGCCTATTCAGCATATGATATACCTGTACAACTATGCCGGCGAGCCATGGAAAACACAGTACTGGGTGCGGGAGGTAATGGATAAGCTCTATCTTCCTACTCCTGATGGCTATTGCGGAGATGAGGATAATGGACAAACATCTTCCTGGTATATTTTTTCAGCACTGGGTTTTTATCCTGTTTGTCCTGCTACAGACCAATATGTACTGGGGGCGCCACTGTTTAAAAGGGCTACACTTTACCTACAGAACGGAAAAAAATTTACCATTAATGCAGTGGCTGATGATACAACGAACCGGTATGTTCAGTCTGTAAAACTAAACAACAGGTTTTCTCACAAAAACTGGATCAGTTACAATGAGTTGCAGAAAGGAGGCCGTATGAAGGTGAAAATGTCTGCTGTGCCTGATAAAAGCCGGGGGACAGATAAATCCGCTTATCCTTATTCATTTAGTAAATAGTTATTCTCTTTCCTTATCTAAAATTTCAAATGTTTGCTCAATCCGCTCCCCGTTTTCGTCTACCAGTGTAATGGTATGTTTTCCGGCGGCGGGGTGCAGGGCCATCTGGTGAAACTCTGTAGTAGCGCCGATAAAATTGTTGTCGAGATGCCAGAATATTTTGGTGGCATTATTACGGTGTGTGGCGGTAAAGATGGTTTGCCCCGGTTTCCCGTCGATTTCAACGGGAACGAATATACGGGCGCCGGGCCGTGGATAGATCAGTTCCATGGGCGCCTTGTCCAGCCCCAGTGAGGCCAGGCAATCGGGTTTGTAAGGTGGCAGTTGTTGGTAATAATTTTTGCTGCGATAGTAATATTCCTGTGAAGGCGGTAATACGAACCACGATCTGTGTTGCATAAGCGAGGGCGATTCACAGGCTTCCGTTACGCGCCACTGACCGGTTCTGTCGAGATGCACCAGCTGATGGTAAGGACATACGCCTGCCCTGATACCTGCTGCCGGCACATAAATAGAATCTTTTTCCTCACACAGCTCGCCGGCGCGGTAGCCGCTTTTGCGGCATACCTCAATTTTTTTCATTTGCTGATAAGGCGGATCAAACCAGCCGCTGGTGTGTAGTAAACGGAATACATCAAACAGGATGGGAGCAGCAGTAGACACGCCTATGAGGCCGGGTCGGCCTTCTCCGTCAGCATTTCCCACCCATACCCCTACTACATACTGGGGCGTTACACCAATGGCCCATCCGTCGCGGAAACCAAAGCTGGTGCCTGTTTTCCAGGCAATGCGCTGTGAAGAAGAGAATTGCTGCCACAATAGTTCTTCACCGGGCCGCATTACTTCCGTCATCGCCTGGAAGGCGTACCAGATGGAGCCGGCATCCAGCAAGCCATCTTTGCTTAACCCATACTTTGAGGGAGACCGGGTATTAATCCGGTAGTTGGGCGGATGAATATCGTCCATGTCATATTTACCCTTGTATTGATCCAGGTGCAGCAGTGTGCGGGCCATGCTGGCGTACATGCCGCACATTTCCCAGAGGGTGGTTTCGCCGCCGCCAAGGATGAGGGACAGCCCATAGTGATCGGCCGGTTTATTCAATGTGGTGATTCCCATTTTCTGCAACAGGGAATGAAACCGTTCGTAACGGTATTGTTGCAACATGCGTACAGCCGGGATATTCAGCGACCGGGCCAGTGCGCGGGAAGCGGGAACGGCGCCATCATATCCCAGGTCGAAGTTCTGGGGGGAATAGCCGGCAATTTGCGTTGGAATATCAGGGATCAGTGTATTGGGCAATATGAGGCCATCATTGAGCATGGCGGCGTACAATACAGGCTTGAGCGTGCTGCCGGGGCTTCTTCTGGCCTGTACAATGTCTACATGGCTTTCCAGCTCAGGGTCTGAAGGGTGATAGATATTTCCTACATAGGCAAGCGTATTGCCGGTTTCCACATCCAGCACCAGCACTGCTGCATTGTTGATGCCATTGGCTTTATAGCTATTGTGATACCGTTCTGCGATGGCGGTGGCGTTATGCTGCAGGTTGGCCATCAAAGTGGTTTTGATGCGTGTAGGTTCGCCTGTTTGCTGCTGCTGGTAGTCGCGGCGGAACAGGTCCAGCAAATGCGGCGCTTCCTGTGGTAAAGGCAGCGGCTGATCCGGTAATGGCTCCATTTTGGCCAGCTGGCAGGTAATACTGTCGATAGTATGCTGGTGATATAACTTATTCAGGAGTTGGTTTCGTTTATTCAGCAACGTTACCCGGTTGCGGCCGGGGTGTACCAGTGCAGGGCTGTTGGGCAGTACTGCCAGCGCTGCCATTTCGCCCCACGACAACAAATCGGCTTTGCGGCCATAGTACCGCCAGGCAGCCGCTTCCAGCCCAACTACGTTACCGCCGAAAGGAGCGTTGGCTGCGTATAAGGCAATAATCTTCTTTTTAGAAGCTGCAAACTCCAGCCGGGTAGCCAGTACCGCTTCGGTTATTTTCTGCCAGATATTACGTGGCTGGTTGCGCGATAGTCGTATTACCTGCATAGTGAGCGTACTGCCGCCGCTTACTACCTTCCGGCCCCGTGCATTTTGATTAATAGCCCGGCCAATAGCAATGGGATCTATTCCCCAGTGGTAGTAAAAGCGTTTATCTTCATAAGCCACAATACACTTTTCGAATTTGTCCGGTACATGCGCATTATAGGGAAACCGCCACTGGCCGTCCGGTGCAATACTGGCATTCAGCAGATCGCCGTTGCTGTCTTCCAGCACAAAGGAAGTTGGACTGGTAAAGAGCTGTTTCGGTAAACAAAAATAATAGGCAATGAGTATAACAGCGGCGCCTGTAAGCCACCACTTTTTTTTGATGCACCATTGTTTAAGGGTATCGTACTTCATTACTTTTTTATGCGCGTTCAAAGATAGGTTAATTGATTGTTTTGAAACTGGTAAAGCGGGAGGGGAATTTGAAGAGATATTATTTTAGGAAGACAGGTGGTTTACTGGTAGCAACAGTTATCCCGTTGACAATAATAGTGCCCCGGCCTTGCTTAAAAGGAAATGAAGCTAATTGCAGTAATATTTCTGTTCCGACGCATATCGGCCAGCATTGAGCGCTTCAGGAACGGATGTTTTAGCAGAATGCTGCTTACATAGCAGTGGTATATGTTATAAGATCCAATACCTGATTACCCCATCAATTTATCCATCTACCTAAATTAAAAATATATTTTGTACCAATTGGTAAAATATATACCTTTATGTCAACAGGTTACTGTTGTAATAACCGGCGCATAGCACGGTATTTTTTTAAACCAATAATGTACTAAATAGTACAAAATTATATTCATATGCAAACACTCACCACCACTACCGTTCTCCACAAAACAATTACCGTTAATAATCTCAACATTTTTTATCGCGAAGCCGGCCCGGCAAATGCACCTGTAATACTGCTGCTGCATGGCTTTCCGTCTACATCACACATGTACCGCGACCTGATCCGGGACCTGGCGCACAGGTATCATGTGATTGCCCCGGATTACCCGGGATTTGGCCAAAGCAGTATCCCGGCGTTAGCCGCATTTGAGTATACGTTCGATAACCTGGCGCTGG
>NZ_DATMTE010000392.1:0-12974 GCF_035564935.1 Chitinophaga sp.
CGGCCCCGTTGAAAACTTCCGAAAAGTTCACCATGATAAAAATGCCAGGTATATAGAACTTCGCGATAGTTTAAACAATAAATATTTTCATTATGGCAAGAAATGATTTAAAAGGGAAAATAGTTTTGATTGCAGGCGGGGCGAAAAACCTGGGAGGTTTGTTAAGCCGTAATTTTGCAGAAAGAGGTGCAAAGCTGGCTATTCATTACAACAGTGAAAGCACAAAAACAGACGCAGAGAAAACGCTGTCTGACGTACAGGCCCTGGGAGCGGAAGCCTTCCTGTTCCAGGGGGATCTTACAAATGTGAAAAACATCACCCGATTTTTTGATGAAACCATTTCCAGGTTCGGGGGAATAGATATCGCTGTTAATACGGTTGGTAAAGTGCTGAAGAAAGAGTACTTATCAACAACTGAGGCCGAATACGACAGCATGGCTGATATCAATTCAAAAGTAGCCTATTTCTTCATCCAGGAAGCAGGCAAAAAACTGAACGATAATGGTAAGATATGCACCATTGTTACTTCCCTGCTGGCGGCATTTACAGGTTATTACTCCACTTACGCCGGCATGAAAGCACCGGTGGAGGACTTTACCCGTGCGGCATCCAAAGAGTTTGGCAGTCGCGGTATATCAGTATCGGCAGTGGCGCCCGGCCCGATGGACACCCCATTCTTCTACGGGCAGGAAAGTGAGGAGGCAGTGGCCTATCATAAATCTGCTTCTGCATTAGGCGGACTTACAGATATCAAAGACATTGCTCCTTTGGTGCTGTTCCTCGTAACGGATGGCTGGTGGATTACCGGGCAAACTATTTTTGCCAACGGCGGATATACCACCCGGTAATCTGGCAATTATAAGAAGAGGGTAACAGGAAACTGACAGCGGTTGGTTTCCTGTTACCCTTTTTTAATTACCAGGTTTCTCATTTGAAGATGAGAAGTTTTTATATTTTTAGCCGCTATGAAACGGGATACCGCCTTTAACAAATGCGGAATTGTTCCGGTCAATACAGGAATTAGTCATTTTATGTAAATTACTTTACAAATAATTAATCCATTCTTGTCAGTAACCAACATCCATAACGACAAACAACTGCTGCAACTCGTTGCCCGGGGCGATGGACCGGCGTTTGCGGAGCTGATGGAGCGTTATCACGCGCCGGCATTCCGGGTGGTAATGAAGCTGCTGCAGGACAGATGGGCAGCGGAAGATGTGGTGCAGGATATTTTCCTGAAAGTATGGCTTTCAAGGGAAACATTACCGGAGGTGGAAAATTTCCACGGATGGCTGCTTACGTTGGCCACACACAAGGTGTATGACCAGGTTCGCAGGTATCAGCGGGAAAGCGCTCATTTGCAGCGCTGGCAAAAAGAACTGAATATTACAGCAGATACAGCAATGCCCGCCGGCCGGCCGGTGAGCGATTTTGAAGAACTGGTAACCCAGGCCATGGCCCGCCTGAGCCCTAAACAGCAGCGGGTGTTCACCTATATAAAGAAGGAGGGATATTCCCGCCAGGAAACAGCCGCTATTATGAATATATCCCCGGAAACAGTGAAAACACACCTGGAGCAGGCTATGCGAACCATCCGGGCTTATTGCCTGAGCCGAATGGACACACGTATGGTTACTGTGCTCATCGCCCTGATCGTCAGGGAACGGCTTTAAAAAAATATTTTTATCTCCCTCCCCCAAAACTTTCCCCGCATACGTCTATATAGCAAAGGGAATTGTATTGCATGTCATCATTACAACAGTTATATCAGTCCTGGAAGGAGGGTGTTATTACGCCGGCAGACAAAGCGGCTTTGTTACGGGAATTGGCGCTGCCGGAAAATGAAGAAGCAGCGCTGGTTATTTTCCGGGAAATGCTGGAACAGCCGGAGCATACAGAAAATGAGCCGGTCCTTTCCCGTGAGCGGATCGGGCTGATTGCCGGCAGTATCATTTCCGTTACCGCACCGGTGCGTGGTATACACGCTATACGCCGCTGGGGATGGGCCGCTGCAGTACTGGCATTACTGGTAAGCACAGCCGCTTATTTCCTTTTAAAGCCATCGCCCGCTAAACCGGTAATGGCAGCCGTTGCGGATATTGCTCCCGGCAGCAACAAAGCTGTGCTTACACTGGCGGATGGATCTGAAATGTTACTGGACAGTGCCGGTAACCGGACCATACAACAGGGAGGTACCGCTATAAAACAAACAGGCGGCAACTTACAATACAATGCCACCGGCAATGAAGCGGCAGGCAGTTATAATACGCTTACCACGCCCCGTGGCGGCCAGTTCCGGGTCACGCTGCCGGACGGTACAAAGGTATGGCTTAATGCAGCTTCTTCCCTGCGTTATCCAACGGCTTTCACAGGGAATGAACGTAACGTGAGCATTACCGGAGAGGCGTATTTTGAAGTGGCAAAGAATGAAGAAATGCCCTTCAGGGTAGCGATTAATGCTACTAATACCATAGAAGTACTTGGTACAAGCTTTAACGTAAACGCCTATACGGACGGAAATTATATCAGCACCACTTTGCTAACGGGCCTGGTACGGGTACGCAGCGGGAACGGACAGGCGGTGCTGAAGCCCGGGCAACAGGCGCACGCCACCGCTGCGCAACCATTTGTGCAGGTGCTGGAACATGCTGATATTTCAAAAGCCATTGCCTGGAAAAACGGGCTGTTCAATTTTCAGGATGCTGACCTGAAGGAAGTGATGCAACAGCTATCCCGCTGGTATGATATTGAAGTGGTATATGAGCATGGTATACCGGACCTGCAATTCATTGGTGAAATAGACCGGTCGATGCCACTTTCTGAAGTACTTAAAGGACTACAAATGTCAGGCGTTAATTTCCGTGTTGAGCAGAGACGGCGCCTGGTAGTATATCCCTGATTACAGTTTATTAATGCCGGTTAGCGTACCGGCCGGGAAAACAGATAATATCCGGGTGATATCCCGGATGGAAATACTCCGTCAATACCAATTAAAAGGATGCGAAATGCATGATCAACCAAAACCACCATTTTTTAAAGGGGGAAAGAACGCCCTTGCACTAACTTTTATATTGTTGTTGCTGATGTCCTCGCGGGTAGCAGCCAGGCAAACCGGTCCTGCTATTACCTATACAGGGAAAAGAGCCATGCTGGTGACCGTTTTCCAGGTAATACGGGAACAAACGGGTTATAGCGTATTCGCCAGCAAAGATCTCCTGAAGGAAACACAACCCGTTACCTGTGCAGCGCGAAATATGCCACTGCGGCAATTCCTGGATTTAGTATTGCAGAACCAGGATCTTGGCTATGAAATCAGTAACAAAACTATTTTTCTGAAAAGAAAAACACCGGTAAGGGAAGACGCGCAACCCGGAAGATCCGGCATCATCACAGGCGCTGTAAAAAGTGAGACCGGTGATCCCATTACCCGTGCCACCGTAATGCTGGATACTTCTTCCAAAGGCGCTATCACAGATGAAAAGGGAGTATACGTCTTCAAAAACATGCCGGAAGGATTTTATACACTTACCGCATCGTGTATAGGGTTCAACAAATCGGAGCAACAGGTATATATCGGGAAAGGTGCGGAGTTGCATGTTAATTTTGTACTAACACCGAATGCGGGCAACCTGAAGGAAGTGGTGGTAAACAGCGGGTACCAGACCTTCTATGCCAGTAAAAGCCCGGGAGCATATGCGAAGCCTGATATGCAGGTGCTTCATAACCGGTCCAGCTCTATGAATATCCTGCAACGGCTGGATGGCCTGGTACCGGGACTTACCGTCAATAACGCACCTTCCGCTTCTTCCGCCCCGTTGCTGATCAGGGGACTTACTTCCATCAATAGTAATAAATCGCCCCTGGTAGTGGTGGATGGTGTGCCGCTGGATAATATCTCTTCCGTTAATCCGCAGGACGTAGAAGATATTACGGTGCTGAAGGATGCCGCCGCTTCCTCTATCTGGGGCGCCCGCGCAGCCAATGGGGTTATTGTGATCGCTACCAAAAAAGGCGCTCCCGGTGATGGATTGCTCCTGGAGTACGATGGCTTCGTCAATTTCCAGGGCCGGCCGGATGTGGATTATTATCCCGTGCTCGACAGCAGGCAGTTCATACAGGCCGCAGAAGATATTTTCCGGCCCGACCTGTATCCCTGGACTGCCGTATCAGCCTATACAGGCCAGGGTTCCAGGGGCGTACCTCCGCACAACATGATCCTTTACAACCGCTATCGCGGTCTTATATCGGATGCACAGGCCAGGGAAAGCCTGGATAGCCTCGCTAACATTAACAACACCAGCCAGATCAGGGACATGCTTTACCGGCCTGCCATGCTTACCAATCACACCCTTTCTGTACGGGGTGGGGGAAAAGCATATGCTGTTTACGGCTCCCTGGCATATACCGGCACCCAAAGTAATAAGCCGGGTGAAAAGAACAACGCCTATAAAATAAATATACGGCAGGACTATAAAGTGAATAACCATATCAGCCTGTTCCTGATCACAGATCTGAATAATACTACCACCAGCGCGCGCAGGGCCATTGATGCGGACAACAGGTTCCTGCCTTACCAGCTGTTCAGCGATGCTGCCGGTAATTCCCTTTCCATCCCTTATGTACAATCCCTTACAGATTCAACAAGGAAAGAGTTTGAACGGAAAAGCGGCATAAGCCTCGACTATAACCCTCTGAACGAATCCGGTTACGGATATACGAAAAGTGACCTGCTCAGTGCCAGGATCACAGCCGGTGTTACAGTAAAGCTGCTTAAAGGGCTTACCTTTAACGGCGTTTACGGCTTATTCAGAACAGCAGAGCGGATCCGGTCGTTTGACGATGAACGCAGTTATTCGGTGCGTTCAGAAGTAGTACAGTTTACGGTTCCTTCCGCCACATCGGGAGGAAAGCCGGCCTATTATCTCCCGGCAACAGGCGGCAGGTATGCCTTAACGAACAGTTCCCAACGGAACTGGACCGTGCGGAACCAGCTGCAATACATGGGCTCATGGAACAACGGCAGACACCAGCTTTCTGCATTGGCCGGCCAGGAAGCGCAGGAACAACTTACTACCCTGAGCCAGTCGATTATACGGGGGTATGATGAGCAGTTACAAACCTATCCTCCCATTGACTATGCAACACTTTCGTCTACCGGTATTGCCGGTACGGTAATGCCCAATAACGGTACCAGGAGCCTGCTTGCCGGGTACCCGCTGTTTACAGAAACAGCGCCGCAGGTAAGGTTCCTCTCTTACTATGGCAACCTCGCCTACACGCTTAATAACAGGTATACGGTAAGCGGCAGCCTGCGGCTGGACCAGTCGAATCTTTTTGGGAAAGACCGTTCCGCTCAAAACAAACCGGTGTGGAGCATGGGCGCGCGCTGGAATATCACGGAAGAGGACTTTATGGGGCGGGAGCGTATTGGCAACCTGGCGTTGCGCGTATCTTATGGTCTTACCGGAAATTCACCGGTGCCTGGTACCGCAGCCTCCTATGATATCCTTGAAGCCCGCAGCGGTAGCAGTCTTCCCGGCAACAGGGGCCTGGCCATTGTAACGCCGGCTAATAATTCCCTTACCTGGGAACGTACAGGAACCCTGAACATTGGCCTTGATTTCAGCACAGCGGATCAGCGTTTAAGCGCTTCTGCAGATCTATACAGCAAGCACACGGAAAATCTTATAGGCGTACTGGAAGTAAACCCGCTTTCAGGTTACAGCAGCGTTACGGGGAATTTCGGTAACATGAAAAATACCGGTGTTGAAATCTCTCTCAGGTCAATTAACCTGCAGGCCGGGCAATTCCGGTGGATCACCCAACTGGTACTGGCTTACAACAAAAACAGGATCACCCGGCTGAACCAGCCGGCCCTCATTGCCACCGGTGCGCAAAAGGCAGGCGCCACTTACCTTGCCGGTTACCCGGCCTTTGGCATCTTCGCTTACAACTTTGCGGGGCTCGACAGCCTGGGTGATCCGCTGATACGGCTGCAATCGGGCAAAGTATCAAAGGAGCGCAATGCTGCCCTGCCGGAAGATGTACTGTACATGGGCACTTACCAGCCGGTATGGAACGGTGGTTTATCCAACATCTTCAGCTACCGGAACCTGGAGCTGGCAGTGAACATGGTGTATAATTTCGGGAATGTAATGCGAAGGGATGTGAATGGTTTTTACGGCGGCAATGGGCTCATTCCACTCACCTTTAACAATGCCATGCAAAGCGGGGACCTGCGTTTCCGCAGTGGCAATGTGCATGAGGAGTTTGCCTCCAGGTGGAAACAGGCAGGCGACGAATATATGACCAATGTTCCTTCCTGGGTACCCACTACCAGTCTTAACGACAGCCGGCGTGATACCAGGTACTATACGCAGGGAAATATCAACGTGATAAGCGCCGCATTCATAAAGATCCGCGATGTATCGCTTGCTTACAATATGCCGCACGCGCTGGTATCACGGGTACGGCTAAACGGCGTGAAATTGCGGTTGCAGGTATCTAACCTGATGGTATGGAAAAACAATCATTATGGTATTGACCCTGAGTTCCAGGATGCCTCCGGCGGAAGCACTGCAGGGGCAGTTGCAGGCGGTATACGGTACCTGAGGGCAAACCAGGGAACAGTTACAGCAGGCATTAATGTAAGATTCTGACAAATAATCATTATCCGAAAAATAATTTCGTACATGAAAAAAATATTACTCCGGGCTTTGGCATTTTTGCTGATAATAGCATTTGCTTCGTGCGGAAAAGGCTTCCTGGAAGTACAGCCAAAGGGAAAAGTAATTGCCGGTAGCTACCGGGACTATGACCTGCTGCTGAATAATTTCGATCTTTTAAACACCGGTGCAGACGCCCAGCTGATGATGGGTGATGAAGCCGCGGTGACAGCGCCTTATTATAGCAGTCTTACCTTAAGGGAACAACGGCTTTTTATGTGGAATGACAAGATCTATGAGCCCGACGAAAACAGCGAAGAAACCAATGGACCGCTGATGGCCATCTATACCTATAACAAAATCATTAACGAGGTAATGTCGTCGGAAGGAGGAACGGAGGCGCAGCGGCAGTCGGTGCTTGCAGAGGCCCGCGCCGGAAGGGCCTGGACCTATTTCCTGCTGATAAATTATTACGGCAGGCCGTACAATGAAGCCACTGCAGGTACTGATCCGGGTTTCCCGCTGATTACAAGCGCCGATGTAACTGCCAATAGTTTTCACCGTGCAACAGTACAGGAAGTATATAGCTTTATCATTGAAGATCTGCAGCAGGCTATACCTGCATTACCAACTGCCATCACCCACAGGTTACGTATGAGTAAATCAGCAGCAGAAGCGCTGCTGGGCAAAGTATATGTTTTTATGCATCGCTACCAGGAAGCGCTGCCCCTGCTACAGTCGTCCCTGCAGGGATTGGCTTCCGCGCAGATACCGGTAAAACTGTACGACTACAACAAAGCTTTTGCTCCCGGCGGTGTTTTTATGCCGGTTACCATCTTTGGGCCTAATTATCCCCTTACCAACGATAATGAAGAGGTAATGTACCTGCGGCAGCACTCCAATTTCCACGTTATGTTCAATACCCTGGTGGCCACTGCTGCTACTATGGCGCTTTATGCGCCGGATGATCTGCGGTTGTTGTTATATTCAGCCACCCCTTTCCCCGATGGCGCCCCTTTCCCCGCAGGTATGCAGCGGAGAATGGCCCCCTCTATTGTACCGTTCGGTGTGGGATTACCGGAAATTTACCTGCTGCTTGCCGAATGTAAAGCACGTAACAGCGACAGCCAGGGAGCTAAGGAGATGCTGGAAATACTGAGGAGTAACAGGATGCCGGCTTCCGCTGCTGCGGTGCCGCAAAGTGTGCTGGCAGATAAGAAAAGGCTGCTGCAATTTATTATAGAGGAACGCCTGCGGGAGTTTGCATTGCTCGGCTACCGCTGGTTTGATATGAGAAGACTGGCTGCTGATCCGCTTATCGGGAACACAACCTTTAGTCATACCCTGTATAACGCCAACGGCAGTACGACGGTTTTCACTTTCAGGCCCGAACGCTTTGCGCTGAAAATACCGCCGCGGATACTCAATACCAATCCCGGTATGGAAGATAATCCATAACATCTCAGCGTATAAATAATTAAACCAACCATTATTAAAATATAAATCATCAATATGAAAAAGATCAGGACAATCATACCTGCTATACTCTGTTGTTTTGTTTTCGCCGCCCGGGCGCAAGAAGGAGGCACGCTTGCGGAACAGCTGAAAATAATGTCGAAGGAAACCGATCCGCACAAGAGTGTGGCACTCATGCACAGCATTATCAGCAACAACAGGCTGGATACTGTTAAAGATGCGGAGACCATAGATGTGATAAAAGGAAACGTTGCCATAAGCTTCCTGAATAAAGGAGAGTATAAGGAGTTTGAAAAGTATATTGGTATGATGAGGAACAAATTTAATCAAACCTCTTACCTGAATATGGGGGCCACTATGCTTGCCAATAGGAAAACAGACCCGGAGGTGGCCGAGCGGCTTGCCAGGCAAACACTTGAACTGTATAATTCCTTTAAAGATGATCCGTCAGCAAGACCGGCAGAGATGCCTGCGGAAGACTGGAACCGGTTTATGCGCTTTGCGTTTTTCCCGTATTGCGACACTTACGCATTGGCTTTATATGCAAATGGAAAAAATAAATTAGCCCTGGAATACCAGGAAAAATCATTTGATGGTCCGCCGGAAGAGGGCCTGCCCTCTGCAGTAGAACGATATGCAACGCTACTGGCTTTGAACGGACAAAAGGAAAAAGCCTACGGGCTGCTGACTACATTGGCCCGGAAAGGAAAATCCACTTTGGCCATGAACACCTTGCTGAAAAACCTCTATGCAGAGAAAAAAGGCAGCGACGCCGGGTTTGATGCATACTTCAGCGAATTGCAGCAGAATGTACAGGTAGTTTTGAAGAAAGAGCTTCGGGAAAAAATGCTGGATAAGGAAGCAACGGATTTTAGTTTGAAGGATCTGAGCGGGAAACGCGTAAGCCTGTCCGACTTCCGCGGCAAAGTAGTTGTGCTGGATTTCTGGGCTACCTGGTGTGTGCCCTGTATGGCTTCTTTCCCTGCGATGAAAAAAATGGTGGAAAAACATCCTGAAGTGGTTTTCCTGTTTATTGCCACACAGGAAAAGAAGGAAAATGCTTTAACGCGTGTAAAAACATTTATCACCGGTAAAAAATATCCCTTCCACGTATTGATGGATGAGGCACGGACTGATGGGAAAGGTTTTAAAACAGTAAGTGATTACAAGCCGCAGGGGATACCGGCAAAGGTGATAATAGACAGAAAAGGAAGGCAACGGTTCCTGACCACGGGCTTTTCTACGGATACCGAATTGATAAATGAACTGGAAGCGATGATCGCTATCGCGAAAGAAGTATAGCACTCATAAAACAGCGCAGGTATGCGTTCATACCTGCGCTGTACCAGGGAAGATATCATCTGAATTATTTGAAACTTAACGTATAATTTATTACCCACGAATTTGTTTTTCATGTATCTTAGCGCCCGAAATGAAATTGCTAGTCAGAATATTTTTATTCTTGGTTTTTTTCCTGCTGGGCGGATACAGTTATATATATACTAATTCGTTTCAGGGGAATGCTTCCTTTATATCTGGAAAAGCAATTCAACAATCCGGGGATATATGGACCGGTATTGTTTCTCCCGCGCCTTCACACACTTTCAGAAATATCCTGTTACCCGCAAAAAAGAAAATTTTTTGCATTTATGAAGAAGAAAGTGAGAATAAAAATGTGAAGCTGGATTATTCAAGGAATAAATCCGCTATAAGTAATTACTTCAACAGATTTTACAACCAGCTATCTGAATGGTTTTGCAGCAGCGCTATCAGGCCGTTGCGTTTTCGTGAACATTTCTTCCTTTTGTCGTCTCACCGGCAAATTTTACTCCAGGTGATCAGGATTTGATATAAAATCCCTTAACGGATCACAAATGCCCATCATTCTTTCCTTTAATCGCTTTTACCGGTGCAACAGCATACGGTCGGGGAATGTAATGCAGGCATCTTATTATATATCCCTGTAGAAGTCCAAAAAACATACTGCTAAATATTAAAACGATCATGAAGAGAACGCTCATGCTTGCGGGCTTGTGTGCCCTGTTGTGCCATACAGGCTGCAAGCCCAAGGAAAAAAAAGAGGAAACAGACACAAAATTACTGGTTACCAGTCCTCTGAAAACAGACACTTCCATCATCAGGGATTATGTATGCCAGATACGATCCGTACGGCATATTGAGCTAAGGGCCCAGGAAAAGGGTTACCTGGAACAAAGCTTCGCCGACGAAGGCCGGTTCGTAAAAAAAGGACAGATGCTGTTCCAGATCATGCCTAAACTATACGGCGCCGAACTGGAAAAAGCGCAGGCGGAAGTAAACCTTGCTGAAATAGAATATCAAAACACCAGGAAGCTGGCCGACAGTAACGTGGTATCGCCCAATGAACTGGCTATGGCAAAAGCGCGGCTTGACAGGGCCAAAGCCGAACTATCCCTCAACCAGGTACATCTTCAGTTCACTACTATCACCGCTCCGTTTGATGGCATCATTGACCGCCTGCAGGTAAGACCCGGAAGCCTGGTAGGCGATGGCGATTTACTCACCACGCTGGCAGATAACAGTAAAATGTGGGTGTATTTTAATGTTCCCGAAGCTGAATATCTTAATTACAGCAGCAAGGAAAATAAGGATACCGCCAGGGTACGGTTGCTGATGGCCAATCACCAGCTGTTTAAATATCCCGGTGTGGTAGAAACCATTGAAGCAGATTTTAATAATGAAACAGGAAATATTTCCTTCAGGGCTACTTTCCCCAATCCCAGCGGCATGTTGAGGCATGGTGAAACCGGCAATATAGAAATGGAAGTACCGCTTAAAAATGCCCTGATCATTCCGCAGAAAGCCACGTTTGAAGTGCTGGACAAGAAATATGTGTACGTGGTGGACAAAGACAACAAAGTTAAATCAAGGGAAATAACCATAGATGCGGAGATGGATGATCTCTATGCAGTGAAGTCGGGCCTGGCGGAAAACGATAAGATCCTCCTGGAAGGATTGCGCAAGGTAAAAGACAATGATAAGATAGATTATGAGTATCAGGATTCCAGGGCGGTGGTAGCGGCGTTGAAGTTACCGGCAGAATAATTCAGGCATCTAAAAAAAGAAAAAATGTTTAATAAATTTATTCAGCGGCCAGTACTGGCTATTGTGTTATCGCTGGTGATCATCTTTATGGGAATACTGGCCATTAATACGCTCCCGGTATCACAGTTCCCTTCAATTGCGCCACCAATGGTGGTGGTGAATGTGGCTTATCCCGGGGCAAGCGCCAAAGTGCTGGTGAACTCGGTACTGGTGCCAATGGAAAAGGCCATTAACGGTGCACCCGGTATGAAGTACATGACTTCAGACGCCACCAGTGCGGGTGAAGCAACTATACAGGTGGTATTTGACCTGGGCACCGATCCCAACCAGGCGGTGGTAAACGTTAAGAACAGGATTGAACAGGTAACGAACCGGCTGCCGGAACTTGTGCAGCGCGAAGGACTTGTAGTAAGCTATACATCGCCTAACATGCTGATGTATGTAAATCTTTACAGTAAGGATCCGAAAGCAGATGAAAAATTCCTGTACAATTTTGCAGGTGTAAATATTATACCGGAGCTGAGCAGGCTGAAAGGAGTAGGCAGCGCCAAAATACTCGGAAGCCGGCAGTACGCCATGCGTATATGGCTGAAACCCGATCGTATGCGCGCTTACAATGTGTCTACAGATGAAGTGATGGAAGCCCTGGCCCAGCAAAGCATCATCGGTTCCCCCGGAAGAATAGGGCAGGCCACCGGGAAGCGCTCACAATCGCTCGAATACGTGCTTACTTACCAGGGCCGGTACAATAAACCCGAACAGTACCAGGATGTGATTATCCGCGCTAACCCAAGCGGGGAAATACTGTACCTTAAAGATATCGCCGATGTGGAACTGGGAAGTGAGTTCTATGATATCTACTCCAATATGGATGGTCATCCTTCTGCAGCTATCACGTTAAAACAAACCTACGGCAGCAACGCCAGCGATGTTATTAAAGAGGTGAAAGCCAAACTCGAAGAAATTAAAGCCGGTTCCTTCCCGCCGGGCATGGATTACCAGATCAGTTACGATGTTTCCAATTTCCTGGATGCTTCTATAGAAAAGGTGGTACATACACTGGCAGAGGCTTTTGTGCTGGTGGCAATAGTGGTGTTCCTGTTTTTGGGCGACTGGCGCTCTACGCTGATTCCTACACTGGCCGTTCCGGTATCGCTGATAGGCGCTTTTATGTTTATGCAGTTGCTGGGACTTACCATTAACCTGATCACCCTGTTCGCATTGGTGCTGGCTATCGGTATTGTGGTAGACAATGCCATTGTGGTGGTAGAAGCGGTGCATACTACCATGGCAGAGGAGCATCTTTCCCCTTACAAAGCAGTGAAGAAGGTGCTGAAGGAAATCAGCGGGGCTATCATTGCCATCACCCTGTTAATGACTGCGGTATTCATACCGGTGGCGTTTATGACAGGACCCGTAGGTATATTTTACCGGCAGTTTTCCATTACCATGGCCACGTCTATTGTTATTTCCGGTATCGTTGCGCTCACCCTTACGCCGGTGTTGTGCGCCATGATCTTAAAAAATACGCATGGACAACCCAGGAAGAAAACACCCATCAACAGGTTAATTGACGGGTTCAATAACTGGTTTGATAAATTAACCTGGAAATACACCCGGCTGCTTCAGTTAATCGTAAACCGCAGGGTGGTTACCTTTGGGCTGCTGATCGCCTTTTGCGCGGGGATCTGGCTGATATCCGCCATGCTTCCTTCGGGCTTTATTCCCAATGAAGACCAGGGAATGATA
>NZ_DATMTE010000393.1:0-8073 GCF_035564935.1 Chitinophaga sp.
ATTGTAGCGCTCCTCCTATCTCTCATATAAAAACAAATTACATGCGTGCTGATTCCTCTTTTCCGGGTGCAGTATTATTGGCCGGTCTTATTACCGGCACCCTGGATATCTTATTCGCATTTGTATATTTTTCAATTGCCAGTCATGGGCAGCCGGTGAGCAGGATATTGGTGTACATCAGCAGCGGCGTGTTCGGGAAGGCGGCATTTAATGCCGGGCCGGTCATGATATGGTGGGGGCTGTTGTTTCATTACCTGATAGCACTGATATGGTCGTTCGTTTTCTTTCTTATTTACCCGAAGCTGCCGGCAATACGCCAACATCCCGTGGCAACAGGAATTGTTTACGGGTTACTGGTATGGTGTGTTATGAACCTGGTGGTGCTGCCGTTAAGCCTGGTGCCGCACGGGCCGCTGCGGCTGGTGAACTCCGTTATCAACATAGCCATTCTCATGGTAATGATCGGGATACCGCTTGCGCTGATGGCGCGTAAATATTATACAGGTAAAGTTCGTTAAGCATCTCACAAAATAAAAAGGGGTGTATCAAAAGTGGTTGATGGCGTTGAGAATCAGAACAAAATTCTCTCCGTCAGCCTTACTTTTGATTCACCCTCCTTTTATTATTTATACTTTACACCCGGAAAGTCCTTCTGTGCCTGCCGGAACTGCGCCTCCCATTCATCCGGCCACCCGAAAGCAATAGTGGCTTGTGGCTTAAGGTTTACGCCCGCTGCCCCACTCCAGAAATGGATGAACTCACCCCAGTTCATATCGCGCGTATAGGCGTTACCGTTACGTGGAAAATTCGCGGCCAGCAACCTGAAAAAGTTATTCAGCACTTTGGCGCCGCCATATTGATGATACAAGGGGTAGAACCAGTTTTTAAACCACTGCGTTCCCGGCCGGGGAAAGTTGTCGGTACCCTTCATCTGCATGTTGAACCAGCGTTGCGCCTCTGCGTCCCATCCAAGTGCACGGTACACGTCGTACTGGTAGATCTCCATCCATTTGCTGTCTTTCCATATCGGGAATGCCGGGGAGCCATGCACTCCTTTGGACGCGCCCTCCACAATATGCCCTACCTCATGCACAGCGGCATCCAGGTTCCAGCCAGTAGGGCTTACCCAGTCGCCGGCATGTCCCACATCAATTACATTGCGGTAGTCGTGGCTTCGGTCGAAATAGGTAGACGGATGCCCACCGGCATATTTGCCCGTGTGCAGCAGCACAAACAGGCGGTTATCCTTTCCGAAGGCGCCATAAGTTTGGGTGGTGTAGTTCCATACTTTGGTTAACAGCGTATCGGGCCAGGTAATGGTTCCGGGTGTTTCTTTGTCGTAGTACACAGATATGGAGGCATTGCTGAACACCCGGCGCATCTCCTGCCGGTGTTCAAACCAGTGTTCCTGCCAGGTGAGCGTTGGTGCAGTAGCCGTGTCTGCAACACCCTCCGTTTCCGGCCACCGCCCCACACCCGCCATAGCCAACTGCTGCACCGGACCAGCGATACTCTGAAACCCAAAAGCGGCCATGGCAATAAAACTGCCTCCCGCCGGTAATACATACCTTAGATATCTCTTCATACAGGGATTTTATAAAAAATGCTAAATCGATTTTCTAATAGCAAAAAAGTAGTATCTTACCGGTGAAAATAGCCAACAGGAATCTAATCAATTTTAAAAAATCCCTAACGGATTGTAAACAGAATTTAAAAGCATTGGAAGCAGGAGTTATCGTCAATTGAAGCACAGGAAAAGTCAACCAAAAGTAACAAAGCGAAGCATGAGGCATTCCATCAAGCTGTATATCCTGACAGCGGTTATCTGTATTATCGCATTGGCTATTGTACAGTTTTTCCTGATATATAATACTTATCAGTTGCTGGACAGTCGTTTTAACTACGTGGAAAAAGGAAGGATCGGCGAAGCCTATAACCTGGCCATCGCCAACGACAAATTGTTCCCTGGCGGGCAACCACTGCTGGACAGTATCATAGTGCCGCAATACCCTTACCTTGAACAACTGTATAATACTAACCCCCACGGTTTTGACACCGCCTCCCAACACCTGGTGAACCGCATCATCCGGGAACTGGTAAAACATGAGAACACCGACAGCATGCTGAAAGCCATTAAAGCCAAAGACGGGATCAAAGACTCCCTGCTGTTTGCCTTGTGCATTCACCGGCTGGACATCAAGTTTAAAGACAGCCAGTATGTGAACGTATATAACCGTTTTAAAAAATACCCGCTCATCCCCGCCAGCAGGCAAAAGGACATGGGACTGTTTATTTGCGGCAACCTGCAGCAGCTGAATGAAAACAGCGCAGCCTCTTCCCTGGTAGCCAATTCGCCCCTGCCCTATTCCTATTCCCTGTCGTTTTCTTTTTATGCCGATCCTTACAACCGCCGCACACTGGTACTTCAACAAATGAGATATACCATACTCCCTGGCTTACTTACGCTGCTGGCAGTAATCACGCTCTTTGCCATCACCCTGTTCAAATGGATCCGGCAAAAACATCTGTCAGATATGAAATCTGATTTCATTAATAACATCACACACGAATTTAATACCCCTATCACGGCGATTATTGTTGCCAATAAAAATATCCAGAATGAAAAAACGCTGGATAACAAACAAAGCGTGACCGCACTGTCTGAAATCATTCACCGGCAGGCGGAACGGCTGAAACTCCTGGTGGAAAAAGTGATCAATATTGCCGCCACGGAAAAACTGGCGCTTAAAACCACCACCACCGATCTGAATGAACTGATCAGCGGGATACTGGCGGTGTACAGTCTCAATACCATGAAACAGGCTATCCGCTTTGATTTTCAAAGCAGTGGCCACCCGCTCATGATAGAAGCTGATACCTTTCACTTTACTACCCTGCTGCAAAATATACTGGACAATGCCGTGAAGTACAACGACCAGCCGGAGAAAATTATTACCATCACTACCCTTAGGGAAAAAGAAGCTATTGTACTAACTATACAAGACAACGGCATTGGCATGAACACTGCCACTCTCCGCCATATCTTTGAGAAATTCTACCGGCATCAGCCTAACCTGTCCAGGCCCACCAAGGGCCTGGGGTTGGGCCTTTACTACGTAAAACAATGCATAGATGCACATGGCTGGACCATAAAAGTGAGCAGCGAACCCGGTGCAGGCAGTACTTTCGTAATTACCATACCTTCAAAAATATAACGCTATGAAACATCACATTCTGCTTGTAGAAGATGAAACGGATCTTGGTAACGTTGTGAAACAATACCTGGAGCTGATGGATTTCGCTGTCGACTGGCAACAAAACGGCCGCGCGGCATTGGAGGCGTTTACTGCCACTCCCTCTGCCTGGCATATTGTACTGATAGATATCAACCTTCCTGAAATGGATGGCTTTGAACTGGCGCAGGAACTGGTAAGGATACAACCCAATGTTCCGTTCCTTTTCCTGACGGCGCGTGGTGAAAAGAAAGACCGGCTATATGGCCTGAAGATAGGGGCAGATGACTATATTGTAAAACCGTTTGATGTGGATGAACTGGTGCTCCGCATCAAAAATATCCTGAAAAGGAACCAGATCGTTAACAGCATCTCCGCCGGTAGTGCCATTGAACTTGGCGGTATGCGTTTCCATAAAGATTCGCTGAAACTTACCGGTAACGGTAAAGAAACCATTCTTACTCCGCTGGAAAGCGATCTGCTGCTGCACTTCTATCATAACAGCAACAAAGTGATCCGGCGGGAAGATATCCTTCACCAGGTATGGGGAACGAACGATTATTTTGTAGGAAGAAGTTTAGATGTATTTGTATCCCGCTTCCGCAAATACTTCCAGGGGAATGAAAACATCAGTATCCGGAATATTTACGGGATCGGGTTCATGTTTAGTCTTACCTGAAAAAAGGGCGGGCGCTACATCGCTTAAGGGCCCGCCCCTGCACATCCCGGATTATTTACGAGATGCTGTGCCTGTTTATCAACCGTATCTTTATTAACGTCATGAATGGGAAAAACAAATACAGGAGGGCCTTGCCGCTATAGGTGTTTTTCATAGTGATACATAGTTAACAGGGATGACGAAAAAAAGTTCACCTGCCGTTGGCTGTCTTTCATAAAAAAAGAAAAGGATCAGATATAAATTATATCCGATCCTTTTCTTTTATGATGCCAGTACTCTATTTCAGGGAATTGATCCATGTGGCAATCTTCACCGCATCTGCCTGTGGCACCTGCGGGAACGGAGGCATTGGCGTAGCATAGCCAGGCCAGTTTTCCGGCTTGGGATTTTTAATCAGCGCCAATATTTTAGCTACTGGGTAATTCCTTTTTGCTACATCGCGGAAGCCTGGTCCCACTTGCTTTTTATCAGGATTATGACAGGAAGAACAAGTGTACTTGTTCAGCAATGGTTTCACCTGCTCGTAGGTCAGCGTTTTTGCAGGAGCTGCTTTCGCTGCTGTGGAAGCTGCTTTTGCCTCCGCTACCTTAGTGGCAGTAGTAGCTGCTTTAGCCGCTGAGTTCTTAGTGCTCAATGCAGATACCGCCAGCTTAGCGCCTTCCGGGATATTGTTCAGCGTGTAATACACATCAGGATGTACCAGTGAATAGGAATTTTCCTGGGTACGGATGCCGTTCAGCGACAACTTATGGATGTAGTACTGACGCAGCCCGTCGATCACCAGGCGCACTTTCATACCATCAGGAGATACCTGAACACCTTTAATGGTAAGCTTTTCTGTATTAACGGTAGGACTTCCATACACCGGGTGGTATTTATAGATAAAGCTTTCCACGTTGTAAGAAGCGATATCTTCTGCGTACTTTTTGTCTACCGGCAAAGTGAAGGTAATTTCAAAACCATCGGGCATGGCGTTTACTGTTCTCATTTCAAACGGCACTTTGTTGTTCCATACCAAACGCTGAAGTCCCTGGTTGGCGTCGCCGGCGGAGCCCCATCCGCGGTTGGTTTCACCTACAAAGAGGGAACCGTCTTTACCCCAGGCCAAACGTAATACGCCCGACTGGAAACCGCTTCTGAAATCCCAGGCAGCGCCCTGGTATTCGCCGTTCACTTTCTCAAGATATACCCTTACAATTTTGCTTTGTCCCTGGTCGCCGATCAATACCTGTTTGGCAAAGGGGCCAAAAGCTCCTTCAGGGATAGTGGTAAGCTGTGCATTGGAGATACCTAAAATACCGTGTGGCAGCCAAACAGCCGGCAACTGTACTTCAGGGAAATATTTCTTCATATCAAACAGTGTCACAAACTTTTCGTTCTCTACGTTTTCCGGCTTGATAGCGCGGCCGTTGGCATCCCTGCGGAAACGCGGGTCTACTTTGGCGTAAAGTTCTTCTGTAGTGAGCTTCACAGGTGAATTAGGCAGGTTGGTCCAGCGTAAGCCAGCCGGGTGACCAACAAAGCTGCCTTTTTTCACGTGGGTTAAACCACCGGAACCCATCCAGTCGCCCTGGTTTTCTGTATAGAACAGTTCACCATCGATAGTACCAAGCCCGCAGGGGGAGCGGAAACCGGTAGCCCATGGTTCCATTTTACCGTCTTCAGTGATGTGCATCATCCAGCCTCTCCAGGGCACGCGGCTTTCACCGCGCCACCATTCTTCATCGCCAAAGGCAACGTTGCCGGAAACAAAGAAGGAGCCGTCGGTACCCAGTACCGGGCCAAAGCTGTATTCATGGTAGTGACCGGAGAGTGGCCACGCGTATACTGTTTCGAACAGGTCCATTTTACCGTCCATGTTGGTATCGGTCATTTTGGTGAGTTCGCCGCGCTGTGCGCAGTAGAGGGAACCGTTCTTATAGGCCAGTCCAAGTACTTCATGCAGCCCGGAAGCCACTTTCCTGAAGTAGGGTGATTTGCTGGTGGGGTTCTCTACTATAAATATATCGCCGCGGCGGGTAGCTACGCCGAGGTCGCCGTTGGGCAGGGTGCATAAGCCTCCTACTTCCAGGAGGGTGCCTTCTGGTGAGCTGATACGCGCGATGCGGAAAAAGTCCTCTTCCTTCGGGGACTCCTGTGCTTTTACAGGCGTGATGGCCGTTGTCATCAGGAACATACCTGCGGCTATTCCTGCTGTAATTCTTTTATAGTTCAGTTTCATAATAGTCATTAGTATTGCTGCTTAGAAGATAACCGCATAACCTGTTTTCGCCTGTACCGGCACTATCAGTTCCGTGCGGCCGTTCTGGTTACGGATAATAGGATTCGCTTTGGCATCATCCATCTTCACATAATAAGATTTATCGCCGATCACATACAATCCCGGGGATACCTGCTCTATACTATCTCCTACGGCTATACGCAGATACAGGTCGGAGGCAGGTTGCTGCACCGTAACAGTACGGTGAATACCCTGGTTTTCCGGAAGCACGCTGATATCGTCTGTTACAGCGGTACCATAGATATTATAACGGAAAGTAGGCTTTCCGCTTTCATCGAGTGAATAACCGGTTGGGCGGAAGCCGGTACCGGCAGTATCCGCGCTCCAGGCAGTTTCTTTGGTGGCCAGTTTACCGATAGCCAGTGCAGGCTGGTTGGTTAGCACCTGTACAGTACCAAGGGGCCGGGAAGATCCGTCGCCGCGGTCATGCCACATAGGCGTAGTGTTAAGAAATTCGCCGCGCCATACCTGGAAAGGCAAACCGTTGTCCATATCGTAGGTGTAGTGCACTTTGGCGGGACTCCCTACAGACACGGCATGTACCACCCGTTTGCCGCCGCGAACATCCATAAAGCTGCGCAATACGGTGTTTTCGTTAGCGGTTACCAGGATAGGATCGGTAGGATCATCGGCCGGTACATTGGTATCGCTGATCACAAATTCGCGGATACCTGCTTCGCTTACAGCTAAAGCAATGGATGGTTTGGCCCAGTCGGTATTTTTGGCGTACAGCACTTCCACCGGGTAGTTACCCGGCTGCAGTTCAATGCTGCCGCGGCCATCCCAGCCCCGTGGGGTGATCACCTGCTGGTTATTCACCTTCAGTACACCGGGGCCGCCGGATGTATGCAGGTTGAAATAATATTTACCCGCTGCTTTAACGGCTAGTGTAGCGGTATAACGTACCAGGAACTCATTGTCCGGCAAACCTGCAATATTGGAGGTAAGCAGCGGGGAGGCGCCGGTAACGGCAGGTTTCAGGGTAGCAAAGTTGGGTTCTTTATCGAAGCCGCCTTTGTATACGCTGTATTTTACGTTTTCCAGCGTTGGTTTAGGTGCGCTGAAATTATTGATCACGATGTTCCTGAAAGCCACGGTTCCGTGATCGCCCTGGATACGGAGGGGGCCTGAAGGCACTTCATTATTTTGTACGGCGCCGCGGGTAGGTCCGGAAAGCGCTACGTTTTCCTGGATGGTTACGCCGTTCAGTTCCAGCTTCAGGATAACGGCATCGGCGGTTTTATTGCCGGCGGCATCGAAGCGGGGGGCCTGGAAGGAAATTTTCATGTGCTGCCATAAACCGGGAGCGCGGCTCACATTCTGGCGGGGTGCATGACCATCGTAGCCCTGCTGTCCTTCCGGCTTGCTGTCGTTCCAGCGTTCATAGATACCTCCGTTGTCGGATGCGCGGGGAGCCAGCGTACCCCAGCTGTCGAGCAACTGGATTTCATACCTTCCCTGTAAGTAAATGCCTGAATTAGAGCCTTTAGACATCATATAATCCAGTTCAAGGTCCAGGTCACCATGTTCCAGTGTGCTGAACAGGTCTTTTCCATGTGCATTTTTTTCTGGCAGGTTTACCAGGATGCCTGTACCTGCAGTTGTTTGGAGCAGGTTGTTCTGTTGCAGGTCTGCTTTAACTCCACCGGCTATACGCCAGTTGGATGCAGGCTGCTGGAATGCAGATAAATCTGTTAATGGCAATTTGTTTTGTGCCATCATCTGTTGACAACTGCCAATACTTAAAATCAATACCAAAGTTCTCCGGTCGCACGCACGTAACTGTGTCAACTTTGGACGGAACCTGTTCCATCTAAGCATAGATCTGGATTTTTTTTAAAAAGTTTACATTGATTGCTAAATGCTTTTAGCGTTTCAGG
>NZ_DATMTE010000394.1:0-1814 GCF_035564935.1 Chitinophaga sp.
AAATTGATCATCAAACAAAACAAAATTTAAATACGCCTTGGGCCGTCCAGTTTGAGAAGGATCTGAATCCTTTTCCTTCAGGCGCTGGTAATCGGTGTTATAAAAGTCGTTACTAAACGGGGTTGAGGTGTTTGCCGATGATATTCCATGTGCGCCTTTGGATTCCGAAGATCCGCTAAATGCCTGCACCAGGTCAGCCACCATGTTTTCAGTTAACGCAATATCTGTTTTTTCTTCCGTTGGAGAAGTGGATTTATAAAATGCGTTCGTTTTAATCCGGAAGGTATCACCTGCCATTACCCGCAAAACTAGAGAAGGGCCTATTTTTTTTCCTTCATTTAAGGCCGTAAGTTGAGATACAGCCAGGTTTTGAGCAGTATCCTGTTCTGAAGGATAACCTATGGGCTTAGGTACACGGGTGCCATCGATGTTACTAAACAGGGCTGACTCAGTTGCCGCATTGGTAGTTTCCATACTCGCCGTATACATGCTAAGGTCAGTTTGATCTGTAAGAACAAGCCTGGTATTACCTAAATGATCTTTTATGAAATAATCATAGTTAAAAGCTACATGTTGTCCGGTCTTAAAACTGGCCCGAATACGCCCCTCTTCATGGCCGATATATTGTAGGCTATCGTTCTTGTAAACAAAGTTTCCTATGTAATCAGTGGTTGTTACTTTCGGCGCACCTGCCGTAACGTCCGTTACAATTTTCTTTACCTTGTTGCCCGAGGCATCATAACGGAATACAATGTTGCCTTTTCCCGTAATGACAATACTATCGGGCAGATTGAGGAAATTATAGTGAATAAGCGTGATCTTTTTATTCTCATCCTTTATAAGATTTCCGTTAGCATCATAATCGTAATCATCACCAGTATTAATACCATTATTAAAGTCGCCTAATTTGGCAGCGGAAGTATTAATGGGATCAGCTATCTTTGCCAGCTTATTACTGTAACTACGATATGTGTAGGTTAGCTGATCGACAAGTGATGGCGCCGCTGCACCGATTTTACCCATTTGGTTCATGGTAAGAATATTGCCGTTAGCATCGTAGGTTAAATTGTTAACGGTAAAATCCATGCTGGTTTTCCCCCAGGTTGTACCATTCCTTTCCAGGAAGTTGGCAGTAGTAAGGCGAGAAACCTTGTCATAACTGAAGCTATAGAGCCTTGCTAAACCATTGGATTTACTTTTCCAGCGTGCTCCCGCAATATCACCACTAAATTGGGCACCGAGCGTAAATCCATAATCATAGGTTAAATCCTGGCCAAACCAATTGGTAGTGCTGCCGTCTGTGTTAGCATATTCCTTGTTAATTCCCTTAAGCCATCCCCGAATATTGTAGTCATATTTTAATGTTTCAAGTTGCCCTGTCGTGGTAACACCGAGGCGATGTGTGATCAATTGCCCAATTTCGTTATAGCTAGATGCCGAAATTGTTTTCTCATTTGTTACAACGTCATTGAGGCGCTTTTTGACCGAGGTAACTCTTCCAGCCCCATCATAGCTAACCATTGTCAGTAAGGTGGTCTGTGGGGTGGTTGTGCTGCGCGGATTTTTGTGCTTAAGATAAGTACTCAGTAACTTTCCGTTAAAATCATACAGGTTATTAATTACATCCACTCCACCTGAAATATTGTCTGATAACACTTGTATTACACGGCCTTTATCATTGTAATAGTTAGTAGTGGTTAACCACTGGCTGGTTCCCAATATGCGGGTCCTAGTTCCAGTAACAAGCCCCCTGATTTTGTTACTGGGTATTGTTGGCAATGCCTCGGAATAAGGGTTGGCACCGGCTTGCGGTT
>NZ_DATMTE010000395.1:0-2755 GCF_035564935.1 Chitinophaga sp.
GCTTCTTCATGAAAGAATCTCTTCGTATATTACACCCCACTAACTAATTAAAATAATTTGTAATGAAACAGATTTTCCTGTTAGCCGCTGCGGCGTTGGTTTTCGCAGGTGCGAATGCCCAGCAGGTATCGGGTATTGTGAGAGGGGGGAACGGCAAAACCATTTATCTTTTTGACGACCAGGACAACAACCCGGATGATTCGGCGGTAATAAAGAATGAACAGTTCAGTTTTCGTGTGAAGAGTGGCAAAGAACCTTCCGTATATGCATTGATCCTGCAGGATGTAAACTATCCGATGTTATTTGTAACCGGGAATGATCCTATACAGTTTACCACTTCCCTGGCTACTTATCCCGTAGCCGCCTCCGTGAAAGGTAATGCCAATACGCTGGCGATGCAGGAATACCAGAAAGCATTTGAACCATTGATCAAACAGGCGCAGGAGCTGAATACCGAGGCCAAACAGATCAATCCCGAGGATGAGCCGGGAAAGAACGCTTTCCGTAAGAAGGCGGAAACTTTCAGCAGGGATGTGGTGAATACCGGTAAGCAGTTTATTACTTCGCATCCGAAGAGTATTGCCAGTATCTGGCTGATGATGAATGAACTGCGCAGCAGGCTGGAGCCGGAAGAGTTCAGGCAATTGTTTGAGTCACTGGATAAGTCGGTGCAGGAAAGCCAGTATGGAAAGAGCGTAACCGCCTATGTAAAAAGCCTGAAAGCAAATGTGCTGAATGTGGCTGCTGATGATTTTTCGCAGGAAGACGCCAAAGGGCAGCCCGTAAAGCTGTCATCTTTCAGGGGCAAGTATGTGCTGGTTGATTTCTGGGCAAGCTGGTGCGGTCCGTGCCGCCAGGAAAATCCTAATGTAGTAAAGGCTTATAACAGGTTCAAGGATAAAAACTTCACCATCCTGGGCGTTTCCCTGGATGATAACCGGGAGCGCTGGTTACGCGCCATCAGCCAGGATGGACTGGCCTGGACGCAGGTATCCGATTTGCGGGGCTGGGGCAACGAAGTGGCTGTGCAGTATGGGGTTCAGTCTATTCCCACTAACTTCCTGGTAGATCCTGCAGGGAAAATCATCGCCCGCAACCTGCGTGGCGAAGAGTTGGAGGCCAAGCTGGAGCAGTTGTTAAAATAGCCGCTTATCAAAATCAGGTTGCTAATGAGCCGCCGATTTTACAAATTTGTTATTCGTAAAACAAAAACCAATGAAAAAAGCAATTGTAGGTATAGCCCTTTTAGTGCCGGCAGTGATGTTTGCCCAGGATAAGAAAGGCACAGCAGCAGGCAAACCTTACACTATACAGGGAACTGTTTCCCAACAGCATGACCCCGCTACCGTTTACCTGAGAATGCGCAAAAGTGGCGAAAACTTCATGGACAGCGCACAGATCAAAGATGGTAAATTTACATTCAACGGCACCCTGGAAGAAGCAGGTTTGGCCAGCCTGATGCTGGTACAGAAAGGCAATGAAAGGCCGGTGTCTATGGGGCGCGATATGCTGGCGGTTTTCCTGGATAAAGGCGTTATTACCATCAACACTACCGATTCTATCAGCAAGGCTACTGTTACCGGTTCCAAAGCCAACGACGATTATAAACAGCTGAATGACCTGTTGAAAGATGTGAATGAGAAAGGAGCCGCCTTGCAAACCAGGTATCGTGAACTGGCGAAGAACAAAGACGAGGAAGGAATTAAAAAGCTGGAAGCGGAGTATGATGCGTTAGACGCGGAAGAGAAAAAGATCGAGAACGACTTTCTTGCAAAGAATACCAATTCTCCCATTGCAATATTCCTGTTAAACCAGGTGGCTGGTTACGATATAAAGCCTGCCGAAGTAACACCGCTGTTTAAAAAACTGAGCAAGGAAGCAAAAAATTCACCTTCCGGCAAAGAATTTTCCAAACGCCTGGAATCTGCCCGTAAAACAGCTATAGGACAGCCGGCGCTTGAATTTGCCCAAGCCGATGCCAATGGCAAAAATATCAGCCTGTCCTCTTTCCGTGGCAAATATGTACTGGTCGATTTCTGGGCAAGCTGGTGTGGTCCCTGCCGCGCAGAGAATCCTAACGTGGTGAAAGCCTACGATAAATTCAAGGATAAAGGCTTTGAAATCCTCGGTGTTTCCCTGGATGACAAGAAAGATAAATGGCTGGCAGCCGTAGACGCCGATAAGCTCACCTGGACGCATGTTTCCGATCTGAAAGGCTGGAAGAATGCAGCGGCAGACCTTTATGGCGTTCGCGCCATCCCGCAGAATGTGCTGATTGATCCGAAAGGAAAGATCGTGGCTAAAAACCTGCGAGGGGAGGAACTGGCTTCCAAGCTGGAAGAGATATTGAAATAATTTCCCTTCGGGAGATAAAATAATAAGAGGTGCATGGGTTCAGTCCTTTGCACCTCTTTCTTTTGGGAAAATCCTCCGCTGAAATCATCTTTCAAAAAAAATATTTGTTTATCTACGAAACATTCGTAGATTTACGAAAGAATCGTAATTCAAATTATTTAAATGCTATGGAAAAACTTACCCAGCAAGAAGAAACAGCCATGCTGGCTATCTGGAAAGTAGGGAAAGGTTTTGTGAAAGACTTCCTGGAGGCGCACAGCGCCCCGGCTCCTCCTTATACTACGCTGGCATCTACCATAAAGAACCTGGAGAAAAAGGGTTTTGTAGAAAGCCGGAAAACGGGTAACGTATATGAGTATACGCCGGTTATGGAAGAAGCGGCTTACAAGCAAAAGTTCAT
>NZ_DATMTE010000396.1:0-4139 GCF_035564935.1 Chitinophaga sp.
ATCTTCCTTTACTAGACAGGAATATTTTCAGGCGGTCAACAATAAGTGATGTGCTGTGTTGTGTATGATTATTGCGGATGTTGTCTTATCCGGGATTAAGATGATTGAATTATAATTAATAATAGCGGCACTAAAAGCAAATAACCCGATGATGAAACGAACCTATAAGAAAGCCAGCCTGCCGGTATCAGAGATCCGCAGGTTCCTGGAGCCCGGCCCTATTGTGCTGGTAAGCTCCCGTTGGAAAAACAAGACCAACATCATGACCATGGGGTGGCATACCGTGATGGAGTTTTCTCCCTCATTGATAGGATGTATGATCACAGCTGCCAATCACAGTTATGAAATGATCCGGAAAAGCGGGGAATGCGTGATCAATATTCCCACCGTTCACCTGGTGGAGGAAATTGTGGGCATTGGCAATACTACGGGCGCCCGGGTGGATAAGTTCCGGAAGTTTGGGCTTACTCCTGAAGGAGGAGCGGTGGTGAAAGCGCCGCTGATAAAAGAGTGTTACGCCAACTATGAATGTAAGGTGGCAGATACCCAATTGCTGAAAGGTTACAATTTCTTTATATTGGAAGTAGTGGCAGCACAGGCTGCAGTGTATCCCAAATATCCTAAAACGGTACATTACAGGGGAGAGGGCATTTTTATGGTATCGGGAAAACACATTAACTTGAGTACAAAATTTAAGAACCAGAATCTTTAATATGCTCGCTACCGTTATAGAATACATTTTACTGATCTTTTTTATTCTGTCGCTGGTAATGATCGCGCAGAAGCTGAAAATAGCCTACCCGATCGTACTGGTATTGGGCGGACTGGCACTCAGTATGTTCCGGTTGTTTCCTTCTATCCAGATCAACCCGGAAATGATCCTGCTGATTTTCCTGCCGCCGTTATTATATGAAGCGGCTTGGTATACATCCTGGAAAGAATTGTGGCGGTGGAGGCGTGTTATTTCCATCTTTGCTTTTTTGATCGTGATCTTTACTTCCGGGGTGGTGGCGGTGGTGTCGCATGCGCTGATCCCTGGATTTACACTGGCGCTGGGTTTCGTGCTGGGAGGGATCGTGTCTCCGCCGGATGCTGTATCTGCCACTACTATCCTGAAATATGTGAAAGTGCCTAAAAGGCTCTCCTCCATCCTGGAGGGAGAAAGCCTGATGAACGACGCTTCCAGTTTGATTGTATTCAGTTTTGCCAGCACGGCCGTTACCACCGGTGTATTTGTGCTGCAGGATGCGGCGGTGAGCTTCGTGATTGCGATTGTAGGAGGAATTGCCATCGGGCTGCTGATCGGGTTACTATACTATGTCATTCACCGCTGGCTGCCCACCGGTACGGATATGGATGTGATTTTAACGCTTACAGCGCCTTACGTAATGTATATCTCCGCGGAATACTTCCATGGCTCCGGTGTATTGGCCGTGGTGAGCGGCGGTTTATTCCTTTCTGCCCGGAGCCAACATTTCCTTACCTACCGGAGCCGGTTGCAGGGGGCCAATGTATGGGCCACGCTGGGATTCATGTTGAACGGACTGGTATTTATGCTCATAGGGCTGGAACTGCCGGTGATCATTAAAGAACTGGGTAGTGTAAGTGTTGCCGAAGCTATTAAGTATGGTGTTATTATTACCGTAGTGCTGATCGTAACCCGTTTGCTTTGTACCATGTTCGCCTCGGTGTTCACCGTATTTATCAGCCGGTATATCACCACTGCCGATAACCGGCCGGGCTGGAAAGGGCCACTGTTGTTAGGCTGGGCGGGTATGAGGGGCGTGGTGTCGCTGGCTGCGGCCTTGTCTATACCGGTGTATATGAACAACGGCCAGCTTTTTCCACAGCGTAACCTGATCCTGTTCATCACCTTTACGGTGATCCTGCTTACACTGGTGGTACAGGGCCTCACGCTGCCGGTGCTGATCCGGTGGGTGAAAATGGAGGACCCGGATAATGAGCTGCCTGCCGAAGAGCAGGAGCGGATGATCCGCGACCGGTTGCTGGAAGGGAGCATTCATTTCCTGGATACGCATTTCAGCGGCGAGGTAAAGTCACATGAGGCCCTGAAACAGCTGCGGGACGACCTGGAGCATCGCAAAGCAGTGTCTATGCACAATAAAACAGAAGGGGTGGATCATAAGTTATACAAGAAAGTATACCTGAAGATGCTGGATCACCAGCGCAGCATATTACACGAACTGAACAGGGATCCTCATACCTCGCATGAGCTGATCAGGAAGTTTCATGAGCTGGTGGATATTGAAGAAGAGATCCTGAGAATGAAATATGAATCTGCTTCCTGAGAGGGATCGCATCAGTAGCGCTGGTTGCTTCCCGCTTTATAAATGAAATATGAACATGCTTCCCGGAAGGGCGTAACATATCGGCAGGGGTGCTTCCGGGTTTATCCGGAGGCGCCCGCTCATGGCCGGTTTATACTTTTATACCGGTAGTTTATTTCACGTGAATACTGATCACTTTGGCCAGGTCAAACATGGAGATCTGCTTTTTTCCGCCAAATATTTTACCCAGTTTATCATCCGCATTGATCATGCGTTTGTTGGCAGTGTCCTGCAGTTTATTCGCCTTGATATAGTCCCACACCTTTTTAACGATCTCAGTTCTTGGCAGCGCTTTATCACCAATAACAGCAGCCAGGTCGGCGGAAGGAGACAATGGTTTTTTCAGGCCTGAATTGCCGGATGCGCCTGCAGCAGATTTTTTAGCAGGACTTGCCTTGGAGGCAGCAGCGCTTTTCTTAGTCGGAGCCGCTTTCTTAGGCGGAGCCGCCTTCTTAGCGGTGGCTTTTGCAGGCGCCGCTTTTTTTGCTGTAGCAGCTTTCTTTGCTGGTGTTTTAGTGGTGGTAGCTGTTTTGGATTTTCCTGCAGTGGTTTTCTTTGTTGCCATTTTTTTTGTTTTAAGATGATATTTATTCAGTTTTTCAGATAACCTTCTTCCTGTTCCGGCAAGTGTGCGCGGATCAACGTTCAGGGTAATACCGTTGTAAAACGCCGGTATCCCCTGTATTGTTGCAACTCGTACCATATAAAGGTTTCCCGGCCGCAGCGGCATAAAGCAATGACGCCTTCCGGCAAGCATCCGGGAAACCATCAACACATATGCCAGTTTATGGCAATCATACAGGCAATTTCTCCGGTTGTGGCGGGTTTAAGCCTTGTTTGTTATTGGGCGGCGGAGAGCTGGAAACAATACAGGCCCGCTTTTTAAAGCACTTAATTGTATCTTGCCGTTATGAAAAGGAGTGATTACCTGCGGCAGGGAAAGTCTGAAAATTACCAGGATGCAGAAGCAAAGGGCCTGTTGAAAGCTGGTGAAGCGGCTATTTTACTGTCGAAGAAATTCAATATCAAAATATCGGCGAAGGAACTGGGCGTATTTTCCACAGAATGGCAACACGCCGGCGTTTTTAAGGGGGCAAGGAATGGCCGGTTGATCGGTCGCAAAGTTTATTTTTTTTCGGCAGCTGCGCTTAACAACATCTCCCTGGATACTATACTCGCCAACAGGAATAAGGCAGCGGAAAAACCCTTGCCGGACAATAGCCCCGTGCAGGGCTGGTATCCACAGTACTTTCGTATGACCGATCCCGTTACCCGCAAAACCTCCTCCAAACCCTTTATCGGCATTTACAAGGGGCCGGCTTCCAAAGCGCCGAAAGGTTTCCGGGCATTGGCAGATGAAGCTTTTGCTGTAGCGGAAAAACAACGGGGTAAGGCACTGAAACCGGGAGAGGAGCCCCGCTTTTAAGCGGAACAGGGAATGGCTCATAGCTCCATCAGCAGACCTGGGGAGGCATTCTTCAGCCCTTTTAAGCAGAACAGGGAACAGCTCATTCTACTGATGGAGCAAAGGGAAGCAAAAATTGAAAGACTTTTAAGCGGAACAGGGAGCAGCTCATAGCTGGCGGCAACAAGCACGGCTTTCACCTGCTCCCGGGGAGCTAATCCCGCTTTTGACAGCGCATTCTCATTCCGGCTTTTTTCCTTAACTTAATTACAGTAAATTATCCACTACATGAAAAGCTTGCCTACTTTGCCACTCATTACCAGGTATGCTGCTGAGCAACCCCGCTTTACGTTACTGGATTCTGTAGCCAACAGGATTTCCCTGAT
>NZ_DATMTE010000397.1:0-15421 GCF_035564935.1 Chitinophaga sp.
AATACCCAATTAAAAAAATGTTAAAGGCTTTTAACATAAAAGCAACGTCATCCGCTATTCTCCATTCATCATCGCTGAAAACCGGTCATCATTCTCCTAAAATGGCCCTTATAACCGCTTTTTCGCCCGAAAATAAGGCTCATACCGGGTTTTACTAGGTTTATTCGGGTAGCGTTCTAAACAAGTTATTTTGCTTTCCATGGTATTGTGTATTGCATAGTAGTAAAAGTTTCCTATTTTTGTATCGTAAAGTTGAAAGAATAGCTATCAAATACTTTTATAACTGATCAGAAACCACCATTAGAACAAAACATTAAAGCTCGCTTGCCATGAACATTGATAACACACAATCGCAGATGAGGAAGGGGGTGCTGGAGTTTTGCATATTATCCGTCATTAAGCAAGGAGAAGCTTACCCGTCAGATATCATTGAAAAGATGAAGGAAGCAAAGCTGGATATCCTGGAGGGCACACTTTATCCTTTATTAACAAGATTGAAAAATGCAGAATTGCTCACCTACCGTTGGGTTGAAAGCAGTTCAGGTCCCCCGCGGAAATACTTTTCCATGACAGAAAAAGGGGAAACCTTTTATAAAGAACTGGAAAGCACCTGGAATGAACTGGCCAATGCCGTACATCAATTAACACAAAATAGTACACCCCTGTAAAGGAAGACTACCTAAAACCTAAAATCAACTGGTAATGAAAAAGATAATCAATATAAACCTTTCGGGCCGCCTTATCCCCATTGAGGATAGCGCGTATGAGATACTGAACCAGTATCTCAGCAGCCTGAAAAAATATTTCTCGAAAGAGGAGGGAGGGGATGAGATCGTGTCTGATATTGAAAGCCGCATTGCTGAAATATTCCAGGATAAACTGAAGAAAGGAGCCCATTGCATTACAGATGAAGATGTAATTGCGGTGAAAACCTCCATGGGCACACCTGAGCAGTTCGATGATGTTGCAGGAGAAAACAGCCAGCAGAAAGAGGATGATCCATATGCAGGATATATTCCCCGCCCCCGTAAACGCCTGTACCGCGATCCGGACAATAAGGTACTAAGCGGTGTATGTAGCGGTTTAGGCGCCTACTTTAACATCGACCCCGTGATCTTCCGTATTATATTTGCCCTCCTGGCAATTGGCGGATTTGGTACCGGTATCCTGGTATACTTTATCCTGTGGATAGCCACGCCGTCGGCCGACACAGCAGCAGAAAAGCTGGAGATGAGAGGCGAAAAGGTAGATCTTAACACTATAAAATCTACTATCCAGGATGAGTTAAATCATATGAAAGGCCAGATGAAAAATGTAGGAGACGATATCCGAAATTTTTCTCAGGGCCGCGGCAAGCAGGTAGGTAATGATATTGAACGCTTTTTTGTGAGTTTGGCCAGTGGATTGGGAAAAGTGTTGGTAGCCGTTACCAAGGGGTTCTTTTATTTCTTTGCTGTAGTGATGCTGATCTGCCTGATTGTGGCAGGAATAGCCATTGCAGCCACTTCCGCGGCCCTATTCCCCATTAAGGATCTGTTACTCGGCGCCCCGGTGCAAAGTATGTTGCTGTGGCCGGCAGTTGGCCTGCTGATAGGTATCCCCATTGTTGCACTGGTGATATTTATTATCCGTAAACTCACAGGTGTAAAGGAAAGCAACCGCTATGCCGGTTATACCTTAACTTTCCTGTGGTTACTCGGACTCGCTTTTGCTGCTATTATTGCTACTTCTTTTGTAAAAGACTTCAGAAGACCAGCCACCGAAACGGAAACAATAGCTATTCAGCAGCCGTCGAAAGGCAAACTGATCCTGAAAAGAACGCCTGGCATCCTTTCGGATATCAATGGAGATGATATCAGCTTTTTTGATGATCACCTGCTCATTGCAGATGATACCGTGCTGATTAACTACATCCGCATAAGGATTGAAAAAAGTACAACCGACAGTTTTTCTGTAGATGTATCCCGCTTCTCCAGGGGCCGCACCGTTCAACAGGCAAAAATGCTGGCACATGATATCGCTTTCCACCTGAATCAGCAGGATTCGGTATTGTACCTGCCGGAAGGGTTTTCCCTGCCCGCGCACTCAAAGTACCGTGGCCAGCGGGTTACCGTAACCATTAAGGTACCGGTAGGAAAGAATATTGAAATGGACCGCGAGGTTCGCCACAACTATGATGTGAACTGGTATAGCCATGATGAAGATGACTGGGATAATGATTTCGACAACGATCAGCCCGGACCGCTGAACCTGAAAATGACACCGGATGGCACCAATGATGCCAACGAAAAGAAACCGGCGCCTGAAAAACCAGCCACTGATTCTTCCAATGAAGGATACCGCTATAAGGGGCCAGCTGCTGAAAATGCCATTAAAGCGGTTAAAAAAAGCGAGCCAATTGAAGGGGATGTATCTTTCCTGGCTTACTCCCTAATTAATATGTTCCACAGTTGATCTATATATAAACAATTAGTTTTTAAAAAGATGAAGCGAAAACAAGCCCTTGTTTTCGCTTCATCTTTTCCAGGAGATTACCTTTCTGAGATTTTCCCGATCGGATCATTCCACCGGCCGATTAATGTTTAACTTTGCACATTCAGCAATTAATATTAATAAATAGGATAAGATAAGGAATGCAGGCTCCCATAAACATCGCGCTGGTAGGTAATCCGAATAGTGGTAAAAGTTCCCTTTTTAATGCGCTCACCGGTTTAAACCAAAAGGTGGGTAATTTTCCGGGTGTAACGGTCGACAAAAAAACCGGTACAGCCCAGATAGTACCTGGCGTAACAGCCAATATTATTGATCTGCCGGGAACCTACAGCCTGTATCCTAAAAGCGCTGATGAATATGTTACCTATGATGTGCTGATCAACCAACAAAATGAAGACGCTCCCCGTCTTGTAATTATAGTGGCAGATGCTTCCAACCTGAAACGGAACCTCCTGTTCTGCTCCCAGATCATTGACCTTAAGATCCCGGTGATCATTGCCCTTACAATGATGGACATTGCGCGTAAGAAAGGGGTAGAGATAGACCTGGACGGACTGGAAAGGGAACTGGGTGTGCCCGTGGTATCTATCAATCCACGGAAAAACAAAGGCGTTACAGAGATTAAGAAAGTAATAGACCTGGCCATGAGGTCGCACTACAGCACGCCTCCAAGGGATTTTATCAATAACAATGCACTGGCTAAAGAAGTGATTGAGGAGGTGCGGAAAACGGTACCCGTAAAAAGCGACTATGGGGCTTTACATATAGCTGTTAATGCCGACGACCTGTCTTTTGTGGATAAAGCCGGTAAACAGGCAATACGGCAATCGCTGGAACAGCACCGGTTTAATAAAACAAAGATACAGGCAGAAGAGATCATGCAGCGATATAGCCGGATCAAGCATATCATGAAGGCTACAGTAGTGGAAAATGATCCGCTGCAGAAACAACTGCGTTCTGAAAAAATAGATGATCTGCTGCTGCACCGGTTCTGGGGATATGTAATATTACTGGTGGTGATGTTCCTCTTATTCCAAAGTATTTTCTGGCTGGCATCTTACCCGATGGACTGGATTGAGGGCGGCTTTGGCGCATTGAGCGGATGGTTGAGCAGCGCCCTGCCTGATAATAAGGTCACCGACTTCTTTATAAACGGGATACTGGCTGGTATCAGTGGCTTTGCGGTATTCATCCCGCAGATCATGATCCTGTTTGGATTGATCACTATACTGGAAGATACTGGTTATATGGCCCGTATCAGCTTCCTTACCGACCGCCTTATGCGGCAGGTAGGATTAAACGGAAAATCCGTGATGCCGCTGATAAGCGGTGTAGCCTGTGCGGTACCCGCTATTATGGCTACCCGCACCATTGAGAATAAAAAAGAACGGCTGATAACCATCATGGTAACACCTTTAATGAGCTGTTCTGCAAGGTTGCCTATTTATACCATGATGATTGCACTGATCATCCCCGATAAACGGGTTTTCGGCATACTGGGCTTGCAGGGGCTTATTATGATGGGACTTTACCTGTTGGGCTTTTTCATGGCCATTTTTATTGCGGCGGTTATGAAACTGTTTGTGCGGATTAAGGAAAAAAGCTACTTCATTATGGAGTTGCCTGTTTATCGTTCGCCGCGTTGGGCCAATGTAGGAACAACCATGGTGGAGAAAGCGAAAATATTTGTGAAAGATGCCGGTAAGGTGATTGTGGTAATATCTGTGATTCTTTGGTTCCTCGCTTCTTATGGTCCATCAAGCCGGATGGAACCAGTGCATGCGAAATATGAACAATTGCTGTCTAAAGTGCCTGAAGATTCCCCCGAGGCAGCTGTACTTAATAAAGAGTTCCAATCTGCCAAATTATCCAATTCCTATGCCGGTGTGCTTGGTCACGCCATTGAGCCGGCTATCCGTCCGCTGGGATTTGACTGGAAAATCGGCATTGCGCTGATCACCTCTTTTGCCGCCCGTGAAGTATTTGTGGGTACTATGGCTACGCTTTACAGTGTAGGAGAAGATCCGGATAACAATAATGCCACGCTCCGCGAAAAGTTATCGTCGGCTACCTGGCCTGACGGTGCGCCGGTATACACGCTCGCCTCCGGGTTATCCTTAATGATTTTCTATGCATTCGCTATGCAGTGTATGAGCACGATGGCCATTGTAAAGCGTGAAACAAAATCATGGAAATACCCGGTAATACAGCTTGTGTATATGACTGCACTGGCCTATGTATGCAGTTTGATCATCTTTAATATCTTCAAATAATATCTTGTACATTGCAGGTATAGTTAACCATAAATGCAATGTTTATGAAATGGCTTTGTTACAGCTTTTGCCTGCTCTTTGCGCTTCCTGCCCTGGCGCAAACATCCATTGATTCAGCACAACTGATGCAGGATGTGCGTACCCTGTCGGCCGATAAGATGGAGGGCCGGAAAACCGGTACCCGCGGCAGCCGTATGGCGCAATTCTATATTCTTGACCGCTTCAAAAAAACCGGGTTATCCGCATATCACGACACATACGAATATCCTTTCTATTTCCAGGAAGGAGATAAGAAAATAATGGGTACTAACCTGTACGGCTATATTCCGGGGAAACTCAGCACGGTGATCGTTATATCTGCACATTACGATCATCTTGGTAATTCCAGAACAAACGGGGCAGACACTATATTCAACGGCGCAGATGATAACGCCTCCGGCATTGGCGGATTACTGGCAATAGCCGCCTACTTTAAAAAGCACCCTCCCCGTTATACGCTTATTTTTGCTGCATTTGACGGGGAAGAAGAAGGGTTGCAGGGCGCCAAAGCGTTTGTAGCACAGCCGCCGGTGCCGCTTACACAGATCCGGCAGAATATTAACATGGACATGATTGCCCACAACGACAAAAATGAACTGTATGTATGCGGCACTCAGCAGTTTCCCGATCTGAAAAAATATACGGATGATGTAGCCTCACGCAGTAGTGTACACCTGATAGCGGGGCATGATAAACCTGAAAGCGGTGCGGACGACTGGACGAAGCAGAGTGATCAGTATGAGTTCTTTAAACAGAAAATTCCATTCCTCTATTTTGGTGTGGAGGATCACCCGGATTATCATCGTGTTACAGATGAATATTCCCGGATCAATCATTCTTTTTATTACAGGGCGGTACAAACGGTATTGGAGGTAGTGAAAAAGCTGGATAGTGATATGCCGGAGAATAAATATAGTGGCGCCAGAACGATGTAAAAGATATGCAGGTAATTCCGGAGATGGAATTACCTGCCGGTAAATATTATTTCCTGAGAGTTTGTATCATTCCTTTAAACTTAGTGGATTCCAGCCTGTTGGCGGGTGTTATAGCGAGTCTGTTCCCATTTAGTTTGGCAGTGCGGCCTAACGAGCCTGCAGCAACACCCATATCGGTGAGCGCAGCGCGTAGTATTGGATCGCTGAAGGAACCCCAGTCGAGCGAGAAATCATCATCTGCTTTTATATCTGCCGGAAGGCCGCTGAAATAATCGCCTTCGTTAGCTGAATTTTTTGTCTGGAAGTTCACCGCATACATATCGTATTTGCCGAAAGAAATATTGATAAATCCAACAGGTTTACCATAGGTATTGCTTCCTACGAGTTTGGTGGTCATTACCGGTTTCAGTACGTTATACAGTAATTCACTTGCAGATACCGTGTTGCGTGTTCCGAGGAAGGTGACCTTGTTTAAGGCCAGGGCCCCGCTTTTCTGGAACCGGGCTGTTTTGTAAGTAGTAGCTTCACTGTAAAATATATCCGACCAGTTTACGGTAGGATAATAAGGCACCGCCTTCATGTACTTAAAGTAAGGGCCGAAATTATTGGTAGTTACGTTGTTGTTAAAAAACTGGGAATACATAATGGTGTTGGTTTTCGCCGCAGGTACCAGTATGTTGGCAAGATATTCTGCGGTTTCAATAAGCCCGCCGCCATTATACCGCAGATCGATGATCACCTGTTTTACGCCTGCCTTTGTATAAGCATCAAAAATAGAATCTATCTGTGTTTTCACATCAGCCAATGCCACAAAATTGTTAAATACAAAGTAGCCGATTTTATTGCCGCTGAAATCGTATAAGTGAGAATAAAGAATAGGGTTCAGTTTATAATCGGTACGGGCGAGGGTATTCTGCTGGGTACTGTTATCCGGCTTACGGAAGCCCCAGGTGGCGCTTTCGCTTCCAAAGGCCGTATTCAGCATATTATCAGTAGTGCCATCATTCACACGAAACCGGGTAACACCATTTACATTGATCAGTTCCCATCCTCTTTTTATGCCGGCCTTATCTGCCGGTGAGCCGGGATATACATATACCACAAATAAAGTAGTATCGGTTTGGTAGCCTACTTCGAAGCCCATATCGCCCGCAATGCCTTGCTGCAGGGCCCTGGATGTACCGCCATTGTCTATAAAGCTGTACCTGTCGAGGTTGTTGCCGGAGGCGTCTTTTTTATAGGTTGTAAGCGCATCAAACATCTGTATCGGGTTCGGATACTGATTGGGCTTGAAGGTGGCCGAATCGGGTAATACATCGTTCCAGAGGTAAATATCTTTTGCAATAAAAAAGATACTGTCGTTGACAGAGCCGGTGGGACTATTATCTCCCCTGTTCCTTGGGGCGTTGCTGTCTTTTTTGTTACAGGCCGGCAACAGGAAAATGAGCGCCAGGCCGGAGAGCAATAAGTGGTAAAAGTTTTTTGGTTGCATAGTTCCTTTTTTATGCTGCATAACCGCTGAGAATAAACGTTAAAACCGGGTGTTATTGTATGGGTGTAAAGTTAATGCCTTCAATGCCCAGTTCTTCCGGGAGCACTCCGTTATTTTTGAGCCCCACATTTACTTTATCCCGCCAGCGGACCTGTTCTGCAGCATTTAGTCCGTGATGGGTTTCCTGGTCGAACCGGTACTGCAGGCGGTTCATTTCCCGGAAAGACTGAAGGTACTGATATTGTATGATACTATCGTAGTCGTCGCGGTTTAACGCTGTTTGCCGGAGTTTTTGTTTAAACCGTTCCACTACAAGGCGGGTGATATCGAAATGAAGTTGTTCATGCGCCAGGGCATAGCTGTTCCGGGCTTCCGGCCGCACCCAGGAGGCGCTTTTTATAAAAAACACCTGCAGCCTTAAGGTGATCCGGAGGGTATCATTTACCAGGTTGCTGTTGCCTTCATAGGCGAAGCTGGTATAGGATACTGCTGCACTGGGGCCGTTGGGTGATGGTTTGGCCAGGAAATCGTCCCATTGCAGTTTTCTGTGAAAATCATAATAAATAGTATCAGAGCCGGGGAGTGCAGGTGGTTGCTTTTCTTCAAAGTTCAGTTGAATAACGGTAAAGTGCCGGATTTCCGGGCATGGCTTTTTATCTCCGGGTGGCAGTAACAGAAAGCTCAGTATGGTAACAGCCAACAGCATTATCAGATAGTAGTCAATAAAATTAAGGGAATGGCCGGCTACCTGTACCACGCCGGGAAAATTTGGCGATTCTATAACATTTGGTTTCCGGTGTTTTAACAATCTATTCCTGCTGAAACGGTCTTTTTTCCGTAATTTACTACCAACCAAAACAATCGCATTATGTACGGCGGTGGATATATTTTTGATGAACCCAACAGGAACCAGTTGCGGGAAGAACAACAGCATGATGAGCCTGAAAAGCTTGCTGCATTTGAGGCACGCATTGCCAATGGAGAAAAGATAGAGCCCGGCGACTGGATGCCGGCGGAATATCGCAGGCAGCTGATACGCCTTATTGAACAACACGCTCATTCCGAAATTATAGGGGCATTGCCGGAAGGTACCTGGATCACCAGGGCGCCGGGTTTTAAACGTAAACTGGCGTTGATCGCCAAGGTGCAGGATGAGATAGGTCATGGGCAATTACTTTACAACGCAGCGGAAACGTTGGGGAAATCGAGGGAGGCCATGATCAACGACCTGCTCAGCGGGAAATCCAAGTATTCCAATGTATTCAATTACCCCGCTGAAACCTGGGCCGATGTGGCCGTTATCGGGTTCCTGATTGATGCGGCTGCGATCGTAAACCAGGTGGCCAATGCCAAAGGCTCCTACGGGCCCTATTGCAGGGCGCTGGAGCGTATTTGTTACGAAGAAAGTTTCCATCTCAAGCAGGGACATGATGCTTTTATTGAACTGGCAACGGGCACACCGGCGCAGAAAGAAATGCTGCAGGATGCCCTTAACCGCTGGTGGCAACCGATCATGCACTTCTTCGGACCTCCCGACAAAAGTTCCAGCCACAGTGAAAAACTGATGCAATGGAAAGTGAAAATGGCCAGTAATGATGATATGAGGAATCAATTCCTGGAATCTTATGTGCCTAAGATCTGGGAGCTGGGGCTTACCCTGCCGGATCCGGCATTGCGTAAAAATACAGCAACCGGCCGCTGGGAATACTCGGACCCCGACTGGGATGAGTTTTTCAGGGTGATCAATGGTGGTGGCCCTTGTAATATGGAACGGTTGCAGGTACGCAAATGGGCGGAAGAACGGGGCCGGTGGGTGCGAAAAGCGCTCATGAACCCAACAGAAAAACGGGCTTTACCGGTTGCATAGGATCATCTTTGTTTTAGCAGTTTATACTTTATCATTAAAATCATTTAAATATTCATGTCTAACGATTCTTTAGATCCCCGGGTAAACCGGCTGAAACTGGGTGAAGCCGGGGAAGTAGTGAAAGTGGAGGAAGGGGAAAACTGGAATATATACGAGGTATTTCACCAGGAAAAAAGAGGCGCCCACCATGAGCATGTGGGCTGTGTACATGCCCCCGACCCGCAATTGGCGCTGGTATTTGCAAAGGAGCAGTTTGCCCGGCGTAAGAAATGCGTAAATCTCTGGGTGGTAAAAAGTGCAGATATCCTGGCTTTTGATGTGGAAGATGAAGATATGTTTGCCAACAATATGGAGAAAACCTATCGTGATGCCAGCGGCTTCAAGGTGATGGAAAGGATCAACAAATTCAAACAATCCAAATGATAAACAGCGAAGCACTAACAGACCTGATTATAAAAATGGCAGACGATGAATTGATTCAGGGGCATCGTAATTCCGAGTGGACAGGATTAGGGCCTGTGATGGAGGAGGATATTGCTTTTTCTTCCATGGCGCAGGACAAAATTGGCCATGCCTGGGCGTTGTACCGCAATCTTCATGAGGATCTTGGAGGGCCGCATCCGGATGCATTTGCTTTTTTGCGGCCGGAGAAGGAGTTTAAATCATCGCACCTGGTGGAGATGCCCAATGGTGAATATGATTTCAGCCTGATGAGACACTTTTTATTTGACCAGGCGGAAGCAGTCCGGTATGAGAGCTTGCAGGACAGCAGTTATGAGCCTTTGCGGTTATTAAGTAAAAAAGTAAAAGGGGAACTGAAATATCATACGTTGCATGCCAATGCCTGGATCATGCAATTGAGCCGGGCAGGGGAAGAAAGTTACAACCGCATGCAGCTGGCATTGAACCAGACCTTTGCATTGGCGGCAGGAATTTTTGAGCCATCGCAGCGGTATGAGGAAGTGCTGATAGCAGATGGGGTGTATCCCGGGGAGCAGGTGTTGTACCAGCGTTGGCTGGACCGCGTTTACCCGGTATTGGTGAAGGCGTCGCTTAACCTGCCTGAGATCAGTGATATTGTGCCGGTATACGGCGGCCGTCACGGGATTCATACGCCACACCTGCAACCGTTGTTAAAAGAAATGAGTGAAGTATTTAAACTGGATACGGAGGCCAGCTGGTAAACCATGTCGTCTCAAACTATTACCATAGCAGCAGTGTACGAATCACTCGCTCATGTGATGGATCCTGAAATCCCGGTGTTGAGTGTAGTAGACCTGGGCATGATCACGGAGGTTACCCTTGATACAACCATAGTGTACATTAAAATGATCCCCACATTTGCTGCCTGCCCGGCGGTGGGCTATATCCGGCATAATATAAAAACGGTGCTGGAAAGTGAACTTGGTATAGCCGTTAGCGTTGAGGTAGATAAACGGGAGCACTGGGAAAGCAACCGGATGACGGCTGCTGCCAAAGAGAAGCTGAAAGTCTTTGGTATAGCGCCTCCGAAGGTGTTGTCCGGTGAAGTAAGTACTGAAATTATGATGGAGGTGCCCTGTCCTCATTGCGGCAGTGAACAAACTTATTTGCGTTCTCCTTTTGGCTCCACGCTGTGCCGTGCTATCCATTTTTGCAAGGCCTGCGGACAGGTGTTTGAGCAATTCAAACCACTGGAATAAAGCCTTATTTCCATGTTCCGGCTATAAATACCTATTTTTACACGCATTAATGAAATAGCCATTGGCAATTTATACGATGAAAACATGAGAATAGGCTTGTATTTTGGGTCTTTTAATCCTATACACACGGGGCATCTGATCATTGCCAATTACGTAGCGCACAATACTGATCTTGATAAAGTATGGCTGGTGGTTTCGCCGCATAACCCGCTGAAACCACAATCGGCTCTGTTGAATGAGCACGACCGCTTTCACCTGGTGGAACTGGCCATTAAAGATGAAGTGCGGCTACGCGCCAGCAATATTGAATTTTCCCTTCCGCGGCCTTCTTATACGGTGGATACCCTCGCTTACCTGGAAGAGAAGTTTCCAACACAGGAATTTGCCATTATTATGGGAAGCGATAGTTTTCAGAATTTACCGCGCTGGAAAAATTATGAGCAGATTGTAAAAAACTACCCGATCTATATTTACCGCCGGCCGGGGCATGAAGTAACAGATACTTTCGGCGCCAGGGTTGAAATACTGGAAGCGCCCATGCTCGACATCTCCGCAACAGATATCCGCAGATGGCTGAAAGAAGGAAAATCGGTGCGTTATATGGTGCCCGACAGCGTGATCAATTATATCTCTGAAAACAATTATTACCGCTGATCATTTTGTTCCGGGGGTGTCGTGGATATCAATATTTGTGGCAGGTTTTTTCTGGGCAATATCCCTTCTTTTAATTACAAATTCATTCCCATAGATATCCAGTAAAAGGATGAACATGGAGATGAGCAGGGGACCGAAGATCAGGCCGATGAAGCCAAAAAGACTAACGCCAATGATTACACCGAAGATGGTAATGAGCGGGTGAACATCGGCAATTCTTTTGGCCAGCAACATTCTTGCAACATTATCTGACGTACCCACTACGCCGAATCCATATACCAGTACGGCGATTCCCTGCCAGGTACTGCCGGAGGCCAGTAAATAAATACCCAGAGGGACGTACACTGCGGCGGCACCAATAACCGGCAGCATAGCGGTGAAACAGGTAATAACAAACCAGAAAAACGGCTGGGGGATTCCGAAAATTAAATAACCAATCAGGGAAATAATACCTTGTACCACCGCTATGAGCGGAATACCTACCGCATTGGCAATTACCAAAGTGTTGAACTCTTTACCCAGTCTTTCTACATTTTTATCTTTCAGAGGGATATATTCATACAGGTTTTCTTCCATTTTCCGGCCGTTGACCAGCATAAAGAACAGCATGAAATACATCAGGGCAATAGTGGTAAGGGTATTAAAAGTAGCGCCCAGGAATCCCGGCAAAAAGGCGGTTATCCCTTCCTGGATTTTTTGCAGCCGTTCTGCGGTGAGCAGGCTGAAGCCGAGGGTTTCTTCCAACCGGGCATTGGTTTGTTTCAGGCTGTTGATGAGTTCCGTAGAGTGATTGGCGGCATAAGCTGCTTTGGCCGCAAGCATATTTATAAGCATGCCTATAGGCAACAGGATCACCAGGAAGGAGAGCACCATTAACAGGGTGGCGGCGAGGCTTTTTCTCCATTTGCGCTGTTCTACAAGTTTGAACATCCATTTCCTGCTGATCACGTACAGGGTAACGGCTCCGAGGAAGCCGGGGAAAAAGGTAAACATCTCCATAAACAGGAGCACGGCAAGGAAAAGGATCAGCAGTAAGAAGCCAATTTGTTTAATGCGGTCATTATCAAGATAGCTCATAGTACATAATATCGTGTAATTATCTGGTATGTCAAAAAACAGACCGGCTGGTGAAGAATGCTTTTTCTGAGTATAAACAAAATTGCGGGGTGCTTGTTCTTATTTAACCGGGTTTAACATAGCTTTTTATTTAAATGTCATTTATGGAATAATGTTTGTTGAACCTATGGTACCAAAAAAGAAAACCTAATTTATAACATCTTAAAAACCTTAGTTATGAGTACAAGTTCCAAAGCCGTGGTTTCATTTATAGTAGGTGCAGCCGTAGGTGTTGCGGTAGGGTATTTCCTTAATTCAGACAAAAAAGATGAGCTGGTAGAAAAATTAAAAGATCAGTCTGAAAAGCTGAAAGAAAAATGGAGAAAGAGAAAAGATCAGTTCCAGGATGAATTGGAGAACGAGTTGGCATAACCCTATCTGAATAAACTGATTTGCATGGAAGATAATTTCGGCAACTACTTTAACCAAACGGGAAAAGTAGCCAGGGAGTACCTGGAAACCAGACTGGACCTGATTAAGCTCCAGGCAGCAGGAAAGCTGTCAAAAGCGTTGGGATTATTCTTCTCGCTTTTGATGGCTTTCCTGCTGTTCTTTTTTGTGATTGTATTCCTTGGGATGGTAGTAGGCTTCTGGATCGGGGAAATGACCAATAGTTTTGCTATTGGTTTCGGCTGTGCTGCGGGGCTATTCATCCTGTTGTTTATTGTTATCCTGCTGTTCCGGAAACAGCTGATACAACGGCCATTGTCCAGGTTGCTGATTACTGAACTGGTGGATGAAATTACGGATCAGGATGAACACTCCAATCATATTCACAATCAACGGCCAAAGGAACAACCGGAAGATCCAGGTTATGTTCCGGATGAAGAGGCCACCGAAAACACCATGAAAGGATAAACAATGATAAATGTTTACACATGAGTAAGAAAATAGACAGCTTCGAATCACTGGAGCTGGAAATTACCCGGCTGAAAATGAAGTCCAGGCAGCTGGAAAATGAAATGGGGAACAGGGTGGATTATTTCAGGGACAACTATAAAAAGATGGCCCTGAATGCAGTAATCCCCGGTAGCGCAAAACATAGCGGTGCCCTGAACGTAGCCATGAATGTGGCTAAGATCGCATGGGGAAGTGGTAAGTTCAAGAATTTTGCTACCGGGGCATTAATGACGGTATTGGAATTTGTGGGCGTTCAGCTGGGTATCAACCTTTTCAACAAGGTGACGAAGGGCCGGAAAAAGAAGAAGGAGTCAGCGGCTGAATAAAGGAAATAGGTTTTGGTAAGAAGCCCACAACTATTATATCCGCATTGTCGGCGTCGGATCCTTTGATGTATTCCCCCGCACCATTGTCCAGCATAAACGATATGCGCAGCGAAACCGTAACAACTTTCCCTGAAGGGGCCGCTGCAAAGGCAGGAAGCATCTCTACAACACGTTTTACCTCATTACCAAGTGCTTTATCGGGGGTTGACAGCACCTCTATATCATTGATGGCGCCGTTGGGTTGAATTTTGTATTGCATTGTGACCACTCCGGCCTTTTTGCCTTCCTGACTTACCCTTGGATAGCGAACATTTTTTGCAAATGTTTTGCGGTATGCAATTTCCCCACCGGGAAAGCGATTCAAAAAGGTAGAGTCGCTGGTAATCCCTTTCGCCATTCCATTACCCTCTGCCAGGGCGAGGTCCTGCAGGGTCCGCGGGCAATTCATCATTGGAAGAGGGCCTATTCCGCTTTCCTTCGGAGCACAATAAAAGAAATAGGGAGTAAACGGATGTTCCATTGTTTCACGCATTGCCCACGTATCCGCCACCAATTTGAAATCAATTTCTGTGATTTCCCCTTTCTCATTACGTTTGAGTACCGGGATGCTCAGGGTTACTCCTTTTGTTAGCAATACTTCCTTCATCTCCGCAAAATCCTTATCAGAAGTTAAGGGAGTAACCACTCCATAGATCCGGCCATTTGCTGTGGCCAGGTATTTACTACCCGTGTCGTTTTTTGTGGAGGAAGGAGCTGTTGCGGCTAATAGCCCGGCTGCCAGCCCAAGTACCGGCAGCAGCAGCAGGTACCGCCAGGTACGCAGCCGCGGGGATTGGGTTTTGTTCATCATGAGTATTCTGTTTTTAATGAATGATTTACTGAAATGATTTACAATGGCTATCCGGCCTTCCTTCATGCCAATCTTCAGTAAACTGTACTGGTAGGCATCAGGGGCATCAGTGGTTTGGATAACGGCTTCATCTGCCAGGAACTCCAGGTTTAGCTGCAGGGCCCTTTTACAGCGCCAGGCAAAGGGATTGATCCAACAGATACAGCAGTAGAGGGCAGACAGCAGCATATCGGCAGAGTGATATTGCCGCACATGGGCTTCCTCATGCCTGAGTATATGCTGAAGCTCCGTTTGTGCGTGTGCGTTAGGATCAAAAAAAATAGTTCTTAAAAAAGAAAAGGGCGCTGTTATACCGGGAAGCTGTACATAACGTATGTTGTTGCGTTCATACACATTGCCGGCTGCCGCCAGCCGCCTGATCTTCAGCAATTGTAATAAATGGATCAGCAGCAACAGGACGGATATTATTATATAGGCTGTAAGCAAAACGGCGCCGGCATGCTGAACGAGCGGATCCCACCAGTGATGTACCGCTGCTGCTTCCTGTACCGGCGTTTGTACGTGTGCGTTATCACTGAAGTAAACGTTTACCGGCGACGTATTTTCCGCTGGTTTTTCCGCCCAGCGCAGTGCAGGAAGGGGGAGTAGGGGCAATACCGCTGAAAATACAAAAGCACTCAGCAACAGGAGCCTGTTGTACCTGTAAAATGTTTCCTTTTTGAAACAGCTGATATACAGCAGGTAAAAAAGGGCCATCGCACAGGATGTTTGCAGTATATAAATAAACGGGGTAG
>NZ_DATMTE010000398.1:0-3570 GCF_035564935.1 Chitinophaga sp.
CTGGCTTCCGAAGCGCAGCTGAAAAGCGTTAAGCTGAATTACCTTCCCGATCTCAGCCTGCAGGTAAATACCGGGATTCAGCGTTTGTCCAAAAACAGTATGCAGGCTTCCTTCGGCGGCGGGGTGGTTTTCCAGGAGTATAATTTTGCACCGGTGGTTTCGTGGGATGTCGATTTCTGGGGAAAACTCAAGAAACAGCGCGAAGAGTCCCTGGCCAATTATTTGAGTCGTACCGAAAACCGTCGCGCATTACGCGTTCAGCTCATTGCACAGACGGCGCAATCGTACTATAACCTGTTAAGCCTGGATGATCAGCTGAGAATCACCAGGCAGGTTGAAAGAAACATGCAGGAAACCGTTACAATGCTGGAAAGCCAGTATACTGTGGGCGATGTGTCGGCGCTGGCCATTAAACAGTCAGTAGCCCAACTGGCGGAAACCAGGGCATTGATCCCGGAGATCAGGGCCAGCATCAAAGCCCAGGAAAATGCTTTACAGACTTTGGCTGGAAACTATCCAGATGCTGTCATACGGTCCCGCGGGCTCAATAGCGGTGCTTTTGCAGCTGGCCTCGCGGCTGGTGTCCCTGCAGATCTGCTGGCTAACCGCCCGGATGTAAAACAACAGGAATTATTACTGCAGGCCGCCAGTGCCAGGGTAGGTATTGCCAAAACCGGATTTTATCCCACCCTGCGCATTACGGCGCAAGCCGGTTCCAATGCGACTAACCTTGCTAACTGGTTTTCTATTCCAGGATCGCTTTTCGGTAATGCATCTGCCGGGCTTACGCAGCCGCTGTTTAACAGAAGGAGCATACGGTCGGGCTATGAACAGGCCGTTCATCAGCGCGAAGCCGCAGTACATTTGTTTCGCAAATTGGTATTGACAGCAGTAGAGGAGGTTAGCACCGCTATGAGTAATATTATGCAGGTTAAGGAGCAGCTCAACGAGCTAAACGGGCGAAAAAATGCAATGAATAACGCCATCACCGATGCGCAGTTATTATACAAGTATGGTGAGGCTACCTATCTCGAAGTTCTTACAGTACAGCAGGGTTCCTTGCAAGCCGAACTCGCCCATACCGCGGCCAAGCAAAAGGAAATAAATACTTATATTGCTTTCTACAAATCTTTAGGCGGAAACTAGATGTATAGAAATAAAACAAGACAGCCAAGAACATTATGGAGATCGGTTTTTCAATGGACTGGCGTACCTGTTTCACTGGCGCTGGCCAATATCATCCAGTACTTGCTGAATCCGCAAAGCAAGTGGTGGAACTTTTATACCGAAGCGCAATGGACAGAGATCGGGGTTACGATCGTCGGAGGTGTGGCTATGTATGCCATTTTATTCGGCATTATCAGGCTACTCTCCGGATGGGTCAATAGAAAGATCATTCTAAAAAATAACATCCTGATTCATTTCCTATTAACAACCGGTACGGTCATTTGCTGTATGTTTCTGCTGCTATACCTGGAAAATATTTTCTATGAGCAGCTATGGCCAGGGCCAGACTCAGCTAATGAAGAACAGGGATTGGACGTACGGAATTATCTGGTCGTGAATGTGGTTGTGGCAGCCTTCGTAAATAGCTTCTACAACTCTTTCATTTTTTTTGAAAAATGGAAGTCAGAAGTTACCGAAACTAATAAACTGGAGATTTTATCGCATCAGCTGAAAGAAAGTGCCCTTCTGGCCGAACTGGAAGTGCTGAAATTACAGCTAGATCCTCATTTCCTGTTCAACAATTTCAGCATCCTCACCCAGCTTATTGAAATCAACAAAGAAGCGGCATTGGAATTCCTGTCCAGCTTAGCAAAGGTATATCGGTACATCCTTACTACAGGTAAAAAAGATATTGTGACCCTGGACGAGGAGCTGAAGTTTTTGGAAACTTATTTTCACCTGATTAAGATCCGTCATGGAGAAACGATCCATTTATCCATTGACGTGTCTGGCGCTGATAAAAGGAAAGGGATTCCACCAGTAACGTTACAGCTACTAATTGAAAATGCCATTAAACACAATATCTCTACCCTTAAGCAGCCGCTGAATATATCTATCTCCAGTACGGTTGAGGATCAAATTATCATAAAAAATAACCTGCAGCGTATTAATATCGATTATAAAAGTACCGGCATGGGACACAAAAATATTAAGGAACGGTACCAGCTGCTGCAAGGCAAAGCACCTGAAATCTTAGAGACCGATGCTTTTTTTGAAGTACGGTTGCCGCTGTTAAATATATAAAGGAGAGCATGAATTACTTGATTATAGAAGACGAAACGCACAATGCCGGCCTGCTCGAAAGCCTGGTCGAAAAAACGAATCCAGCAGCCCGCCTACTGGCAGTGTTGCCTACCGTGCAGGAAAGTGTAGAATGGCTTGAAGCCAACCCGGCACCCGATATCGTTTTTATGGATATCCGACTGGCGGATGGATTGTCTTTTGAGATCTTCAGCCAGGTAAAAGTATCTTCGCCCGTCGTTTTTACCACGGCTTATGACGAGTATGCTTTGCAGGCATTTAAGGTTTACGGTGTTGCCTACCTGCTTAAACCTATTGAAAAAGAAGAGTTGAGGGAGGCATTGGAAAAAGTTAAACGCCTTCAGCAAAAACTATCAGGTGATGAAGTTGACGCCATCATGGAAATGTTCCGTACCCGGGAGAAAACCTACAAAAGCCGCTTTCTTCTGCATTACCGGGAAACCTACAAAGTGATCCCGGTTGAGGAAATTGATTATATCTCACTCGAACATAAAAACGTTTATCTTCACCTTCTGGACGGCAATTCTATAGCTGTACCCTATACACTGGAAGAACTCGATGAGCAGTTAGACCCCCAGTTTTTCTTCCGGGTGAATCGGCAGTATATCCTGCATATCAACAGTATCGACAGCATCCACAAATATTTCAATGACAAGGCAAAGATTTTTTTGAAAAGAAACCGCCAGGCGGAAGTCATAGTCAGCCGGATCAAAATGCCACAGTTTAAGCTATGGCTGGACAGGTAACAACCTGAGAAAAATATTAAAGCTTATGGGAAAAACTAACAGGAACGCCTATATTCTATTTACAATCAATCATTGCATGCTGGTTAATCAATACAATTCGCTTGTTAAAGAGGATTGTTACAAATTTCAAAAGCGACTTTTACAGCTATGCTGTTTGGTTTAACCAAATTCGTTCTCTACCACTTGCCTTATCAGTGCCTTAGGCATCTACAAGGAATATTTGCAATTTTAGCTAACAAACGAACAGCTGTACAATATTCAAAACGACTATAGATCTGCCCTTCGGAATAACAGTTATTTATAGCAAATCATTACTTAATAGAAATTCGAATCAATCGTCCTCCTATCCAGGCTGTTCAAAGCTAAAGTGACATAATGAAATACGGCACTTTGACCAGAAATTGATTATTAACGTAAATAGGGCGTTCTATATTGAGCACCCTTTGTTTGAGCCTTATGACTCCCATCCTGCCCTGGATGGAAGGAATATTGGGTAACCTGGAACCTGGGAGTAGCCGGGCTCGCCGTTTAATAACTTCTCAAAAAGATTTTAGAA
>NZ_DATMTE010000399.1:0-1713 GCF_035564935.1 Chitinophaga sp.
ATTGTGTGCCAATCAGTTCTTCCATTTTTTTTACTCGTTCTTCTAATGATTTGGCGGTTTTTTCTTTAGCTTCAAGCTCGGCAATGCGTTTGTTTTGAGCTTCAATTAAAGTTTGCTGCTCCTGGATAGCCTTTGTAAGGACTGCCACTATCCTGGAATAATTCACAGAATTGTATTCTTCTCCGTCTTTATTGAAAGTACTTGCCACCTCAGGAATTATTTTATTCAGTTCCTGTGCGATAAAACCAACTTCTCTTTGCTTACCATATTCCTTCTGATCGATCCAGTTGTAATATACAGGGCGAAGTTTCATGACTTTACTTAAACCGTCATTCACATCAGTAACATCTTTTTTAAGACGCTGATCCGAAGGATAAATAATGATACTTCCGGCCGTATTTACCCCGATTTCCCTGTTGCTTGCTCCCGCATAGGCAGTTAACTGGATATTATTACATTGAATATTACCAGCTACATCTAGCCAGAAACCGGCAGCAGGAGTGGGAGTATTGATCCCGACCGCCTGAAGGAAATGGTGTGTACCACCAGATGCGCTATATGATAAGTCATTAGCATAACCATTGGCGGCAGTAGGCTCACGGTGTTGGATGTATGCAGTAAGGGCGGCATCGGTACTGGCGCTGTTATTGATAAACCCAAGATATCCGCCACCACTATTAGAATTAAGCATTACGGTATTGGTAAGTGAGGTCTGGGATAAGGCAATCCCTTCATTAACGACAGAAGTATTTACATGAAGTTTTTCCGTTGGATTATTAGTGCCAATACCAACATTACCAATATCAGTAAGTCGCATAAGTTCCTTTGGTGTACCATCTGCCCAGCTGGTATCACTAGCCCAGACAAAACCTACAGTGTTGCCATCTGAGGTATTATTGCGGTCTGCAATAAAATACATATACTCTCGTGACTCTAAATACATGTTGTTACCACTTCCACCTAAGTTTAAAGCAGAATAAATACGTTCTCCTGTATCATCAGATCCCCATCGTAAAGAATTTCCTTGGGTAAGTTCAATATTACCGGTTTCAACATCTACTTTGGCTGTTGGCGCGTCTGTACCAATACCTACATTACCACCTAAGTGATAGATTGTGGTACTGTTATCTGCTGGATTAATAGGAAATTGGTTTCCGGCTTTCAGCCAGTCATAACTTTTCGTTGGGGTAGCGCTGTGAAAGCTGACTACTTCCCAGGTTGTCCCTGCAGTATTGCCGTTATTCACTAGAAGAACGCCATCACCGGGAGCGATGCTGATAGAAGCCAGGCCTGTTGCTCCGACATCATCGATGAGTTCCGTGCCGTTGGCTGCTACCGTAAGGGTACTGGTTGTGTGTGTATTCTTGATTTCGTATAGGCGACCTTTAAAATTACCGGAACCTACTTGCGCAGCCGGGAGAGTAACGGTGCTGTTTGCGGCGCTATTGGAAACAAGGTAATAATCGTTTACGGTCATGGTATAATTACCTGTTACTGCTCTGTAAGCGGCTGCAAATGAGCCATTCACGGTAAGTTTCGAACCTGGATTGGGTGTGTCGATGCCCACATTAGACGTTTGTGCCTGAAAGTTACTGCAATATGCAGTAGCCAGAAGAAGGGGAAGAATAAATTTTCTCATGTATTATATGTATTAAAATGTGTCGGGGAAGTTTATAGAGAATCCTGAATAGCAAAGCCCTGCTTCAGAATAAG
>NZ_DATMTE010000400.1:0-7475 GCF_035564935.1 Chitinophaga sp.
GCAGGTATACATCACTTTCCTTTCCGGCGATGCCGGTCCGCATGCCCCGCAGGTAATAGCCTCGCTGCAATCTGCTGCTGAAACCCTGCATATGAAAAACAGGGAAGTATATACCCTGATCAGGAAAAACCTGGAATTAAAACCGCTTGATGTGATTGCACGGCTTGAAAAAAAACTGGGGCTTCCCTGCACAACCCGTAACTGGGCAACGGTGAACAAGGTGATCTGGTAGGGGTCACGGATATTTTTGCGAAACTGTAAGTTTTTTCCACGAAATACAACTAACCCTGGTAAATAAACTGCATGGACAAATCTGCATTTCCCGGTATCATACAGCAGCACCAGGGCATCCTGCATAAGTTATGCCGCCTGTACCGCGACAGCCGGGAAGACAGGGAGGATCTGTTCCAGGAGATGATCTACCAGCTATGGAAATCGTATCCTTCATTTGCAGGCAATGCCCGCATCAGTACCTGGATTTACCGGGTGGCGCTCAATACCGCTCTGGCGGATTTCCGGCGTAAACAACCCCGTATCACCTATACCGATAGTTTGCCTGATATGCCTGATCAAGGCGGCGGGGCAACCTCCGTGCAGCAAGACCAGCTTTTTGCTGCGCTCAAACAACTGAGCGATGCAGAAAAAGCCATCATCGCGCTATACCTGGAAGATATGAGCTACCAGGAAATTGCCGATATCATCGGGATAGACGAAAATTATGTAGGCGTAAAACTCAACAGGATTAAAAGCAAGATCAAAAATATTTTAAAATTATAATGATATGGATCCTTTAAAATCGGCCTGGGACAGCATTCCCACCCCCAGCAGCAACATGGCGGCTATTATCAGGAAGCATACTTCTCCCGTATTAAAAGACATCAGGAAGCAGGTAATACTGGAAGCCATCGGGTATAGTATTTTCCTCATAGTGTACTACGATTTTTTTGACGGCGATAAAAAACCTTTTTACCTGAACCTGTTGCTGGTTGTTTCGGTATTGTGCATGCTTGCACAAAGCATTACCGGTTATGTACTGGCCCGCTATCCTGCGGCAGGGAATAACCTGCTGGAAAGTATGCGGAAAAAACTGCAGCATATCAGGAAATATGCACTGGTTTCCATCTTCTCAAAAATCCTTGCCTTTGCCGGCGTCTTCTCCTTCTTCATTTTAAGTGTCCGGTGGACACAATATAAGTCCCTGCTAATGATCCCGCTCATCCTTATTATTATAGCACAAGCGTATTTCCAGTGGAAAATATGGGCGGGAAGAATTTACCGGGTGAAACAAACGATAGAAGAATTAAATCCCTGAAGAGATTTTATTGGTGGTAATCTCTCGCAGAAATAATAGCTTTATAGCTGTTAAAATGAGCCTATGCACCATGTGAGGAGAATCTATCTTATTGTATTACTGTTGATTATTATTTCGGGAGATAGCTTCGCGATCAACTATCCCATCAAATACCTGGGAATAGAGGACGGTCTTTCCAACAATGCCGTTCTCAGTGTATACCAGGACCACAAAGGCTTTATGTGGTTTGGCACCTATGATGGGCTGAACAGGTTTGACGGATACAAATTCAGGATCTACCGTAATAAAATCAATGACAGCACTTCTCTCGTGGATAATGGCGTATATACCCTGGCAGACGATATTCATCACCAGCTTTGGGTAGGCGGTCGCAGAGGGGTTTGTGTGTTCAACCCCGTAAGTGAAAAGTTCTCGTTCCCCCGCTATACTCCCCTTCACAGCAGGGAGTCGCGTATTATCAGCGAAAACACACATACCATCAAATCAGACGAAGCCGGCAACATTTTAATAGGCACCGAAAAAAGCGGCTTGCTGTTGTTCAGCAGCCGGCAAGCCACCGGCAAACAGATTCCTCTGTCAATGAACCGAGGCGGCATTACCGGTTATGAAGTAACCGCCATTGAATTTACCGGTACTGCCGCCTGGGTATTTGTGCAGGACATAGGCTTGTGCCGCTACGATATTACAAGGCAGCAATTAACCATCATTAACAGGGATATTACCAGGGGCAATTGTCTTACCGCCGACCAGGCCGGCAACATCTGGCTGGGAACAGATACCGGCATATTCCGTTATGTTCCGTCTACCGGCAAATACAGCGGGAATATGTTGCCTGTAAACAGCAAGATGGTGAACCTGTACATAGGTAACGACGGCATTATGTGGAGCGCCTCCGATGGCAACGGTATTTACCTTGTAAATACATTAAACGGCACCGCCAGCTCCTTTACCTCCTCCAATGAGCAACAACTGAGCAGCAACGCGGTATACTCCATTTATGAAGACCGCCAGGGCCGGAAATGGATTGGCACCCTGCGGGGCGGTATCAATATTGTGGAGCCAAAGCCTAACCCGTTTGAACTGAATATTCCCGACAACGACCCTGTTGCCCGGGTGGTGGACAATTTTATTTTTTCTTTTTGTGAAGACAAACACCGGAATATCTGGATAGGTACCGATGGCGGCGGCCTTAAATACTGGAACCGGGAAAATAATACCTGGACTACCTACAAGCATACCGGCAATAATTCAACGGGCATCAGCAGCAATTTTGTGACCTCCATTATACAGGATGCGCGGGAGGACCTGTGGATTTCCACTTGGTTTGGCGGCGTAAACCGCTATAACCCGGCCACCGGCGCCTTTGAACACTTTATATGTTTTAATCCCTACACCCGAGCCGCCGAAAACAATGTATGGCTGGTATATGAAGACCGGCAACAACAGATTTGGGCCAGCACTACCAACAATGGTACCCTGTACCGGTTTAACCGCCAGCAAAACCGCTTCGAACTTTTTGACAGCAGCCTGGTGAACCTGCAATGCCTGGCGGAAGACCAGGACGGGCAGCTATGGGGAGGCAACTATTCCACCCTTATCCGGATAGACCGCGACCGCAAACAGCACCAGCGTTTTAATATAGGCTATACCGTACGCTCCATCCACCAGGACCAGAAAGGAGCATTCTGGATAGGTACCGATGGCGGCGGGTTATTACGATTTGACCGTAAAAACGGAAATTATACACGATTTACCACCTCAGAAGGGCTTCCCAGCAATTCCATTTTACGAATGCTGGAAGATAAAACCGGTAACCTTTGGCTCAGTACTTTTAACGGGTTATCGAGGTTTGACCCGCAGAAAAAGAGCTTCCGCAATTTTTCTGCTTCCGATGGGCTGCAGAGTAACCAGTTCAGCTTTAACGCCGCCCTGAAATTACAATCCGGGGAGATGTTGTTTGGGGGTATCATGGGATTCAATATTTTTTATCCAGACAGTATCTATACCCAAACTACCATCCCACCGGTGCTGTTAACGGCTGTAAGGATCAATAATACCTCCGTTACGGAGCAGGACCAGTACGTGTCTGAACGGAACCAGGAAGAGATCCGGGAAATAACCGTGCCTTACGACAAAGCCACCATTGCGTTTGACTTTGTGGCGCTGGAGTACACCCTGCCGGATAAGATCAGCTATGCCTACCGTTTGAAAGGATGGGATAATAACTGGAACTATGTAGGGCAAACCAGGACCGCCAACTATACCCACCTGCAGGAAGGCAGTTATATTTTTGAGATCAAAGCCAGCAATGCCGATGGACTGTGGGGCCATGCCATACATACCGTGTCAGTAGTGGTATTGCCGCCCTGGTACAGAACCTGGTGGGCGTATCTTCTTTACATAAGCAGCATTATGGCCGCTATTTACGGGTATATAAAATATAAAGCGCGGGAAGAAAGATTAAAATATGAAATAAAGCTGGCCCATCTTGAAAATGAAAAAGAGAAAGAGCTGAATGAGAAGAAGCTGTCTTTCTTCACCAATATTTCCCACGAGTTCCGGACACCGCTTACGCTGATCATCAACCCGCTGAAAGAACTGCTGCAAAACAGGGAATATCCCGATCTGAGTGTGGTGTACCGCAACGCGCGGCGGCTGCTTAGCCTGGTAGACCAGCTTCTGCTGTTCCGTAAGGCCGACCGGGATGCAGATCAGTTGAACCTGTCCAGGCTGGATATTGTACACCTGTGTAAAGAAGTATACCTGTGCTTTTCCGAACAAGCGAGGATCAAACAAATCGATTACCACTTCCTGTGCCAGCATACGCAACTGGAAATTTATGGCGACAGTGAGAAACTGGAAATTGCCATTTTCAACCTCCTGTCCAACGCATTTAAATTTACCCCTGAAAACGGCAGTATTATTTTCGAGGTATCCGGTAATGAAACAGACGTTAGTGTTAGTATAAAAGACAGTGGCTGTGGCATAGAAGGCAGCACGGGCAACCGGATCTTTGAAAAGTTCCGGCGGGCGCAGGACCGGAAAGAGTCCCTGCAAACCGGCTTTGGGATTGGGCTGTACCTGGTGAAACATTTTATTGACAGTCACCATGGCACTATTACCTACCAGAGTGAAGTAAACAAAGGTACTTCCTTTCATATTACCCTGAAGAAAGGGAACGGGCATTTTGGGGGCATTTTACTGAGGGAAGATGCGCCGCAAAAATCAGCATTCCTGGAAGAACTGGCCACAGCGGCAGTTTTATCCAAACCGGAACCCCGGGAAGCCGAAGCCACGCCCGCTACCACTACTATTACCGAAAAGAAATCCATCCTGCTGATCGACGATCATGATGAGATACGGCAATATCTGCAGCAGCTGTTCCAGGACCGGTTCATTGTATATGAAGCCGATAACGGGACCAGCGGGTTTGCCGCCGTCCAGAAATTTATGCCCGACCTGGTGATCAGCGACATACAGATGCAGGGCATGGATGGGGTGGAACTATGCAGTAAGATCAAACAAACGGATACCGTGAGCCATATCCCGGTAATACTGCTTACAGGGTCGTCGGCTGCTGATACAAGGCTCCGGGGCCTCGAAGGTGGTGCAGATGACTATATCACCAAGCCGTTTGACAAAGACCTGCTGATGGCGAAAGTGAATAACATTATTAAGAACCGCAACCTGCTTCAGCAGTATTTCTTTGACCGTATTACCCTGAAGAACAGCAATATAAAAGTACCTGCCGAATACCAGGATTTCCTGAAGCGGTGCATTGAAATTATTGAAGACAACCTGGAAAACGAGGAGTTTTCCATCAAAAAGTTCACCCTGGAAATAGGGATGAGCCATTCCAGTTTATATAAAAAGGTAAAATCCATTTCCGGGCAAACCATTAATTCCTTCATCCGGTCGATCCGGCTCCGGAAAGCCGCCGTACTGTTACTTAAGGAGAACTACACCATTACACAGGCAGCCATGCAGGTAGGCATTGGCGATGTAAAATATTTCCGTGAACAGTTTGTAAAGCTGTTTGGGATGAACCCCTCCGATTATGTAAAGAAATACCGGCATTCTTTTAACCGGGATTTCAATGTTACAGAAAGTGAGGGGTAAATTCCCGGAACCCGCCGTGGTTAACGGTTGAAAATGTGCCCGGTAGATCGCTGCCGGTAAATACCCCCTGTTATATTTTACGATTTTACCCCCTTTTTTAAATGATTTACCCCCTCTATGATCTGTGGGCGGCATAGTACATTGCGGATATCATGACAAGGATGTGTGCATCCCTCATGCAGCCAAAATGGGTTTTCCACTCTTCCAATTCATTAAATTATTACGTTATGAAAAAATTGCTATCCGGAACGGACTATCAGAAGTTTGTCCTATTACGGAGCCAACCTTTCCCTTGCCTTTTGCTGGCATTCACTTTATTGCTGATGGGAATGAAAGTGCAGGCACAACAAGGCACTGTTACCGGAAAAGTATCCGATGCCAACGAACCGGTTCCCGGTGTTACGGTACGTGTAAAAAATAAAACTACCGGCACTCTTACAGATGCAACCGGCAAATTTTCCCTCAGCGCTGCGCCGGGTGATACCCTGATATTCAACCATATTTCCTACGAAGCGCTGACGGTGCCGGTGAAGAACCTGTCTCCCTTAACCATATCACTCACACCACTGAGCAAAAGTGTAAATGAAGTAGTAGTAGTGGGATATGGTACCCAGAAGAAGGCTACACTGACGGGTTCCATTTCCGTGGTAAAAGGGGCGGATATTGTGCAGAGCCCCCAGCCAAACGTATCAAACGCCCTCACAGGGCGCTTTTCGGGGGTCATTGCCAACAACCGCTCCGGTGAGCCGGGATACGACGGCTCCCGCATCACTATACGCGGATTGGCCACCACCGGTAACAACGATGTATTGATGGTAGTGGACGGGGTTCCTGGTCAGATAGGTGGCCTGGAGCGACTGGATCCTAATGATATTGAAAGCATTTCCATACTGAAAGACGCATCTGCTGCTGTATATGGTAGCAGGGCCGCCAATGGCGTAATGCTGATCACCACCAAACGGGGTAAAACCGGCAAACCGGCGATCAATTACAGTTTTAACCAGGGATTTTCTTCCCCGAGCCGGTTGCCTAAAATGGCGGATGCTGCCACCTATGCACAGATCAGGAATGAGATCCAGTATTATAATAGCCCATCCGGTGGCTTGAACCAGTTTTATACAGACGAACAAATCCAGAAGTTCCGCGACGGTTCCGACCCGGTAAATTACCCGAATACAGATTGGCAGGCGGTTACTCTGAAGAAAACAGCTACTCAAAACCAGCATAGTCTTTCTGTAAACGGGGGCAGTGAAAATGTAAAGTATTACGTTTCCCTCGGTATGATCAGCCAGGACGGGTTGTATAAGAACGGAGTCACCAAATACAACCAGTATAACTTCCGGTCCAATATTGATGCTGATGTAACCAAGCGGTTAAAAGTAAGCCTGTATTTATCCGGCCGCCAGGAAGACCGTGTATACCCTACCACCACTGCCGGCGACATTTTCCGGGGTATTTACCGCGCCTATCCAACAGTGCTGGACAGGTATCCCAACGGATTGCCTACCATGGGTATTGAGAACAATAACCCCATCATGCAGGTAACCGACGCCGGTGGTACCGCACGCAATCCTACACAGGTATTTAACGGTATCCTGAAAGGATCTTATGCCATACCGGGTGTGGAAGGGTTATCGCTGGACGGATTCTTATCGGCAGATAAATCCTGGAGCGCTAACAAAGTTTTCAGCACGCCATATAAAGTATACACGTTTAACGCTGGTACACAGTCGTACGACAAAACAGTGGTAGGTGGTTCCAACGGGCTGGCATCCCTTGCGCAACAGCAGCGGAATATGTCGCTGATCACTTCCAATATTAAACTGAACTTTACCCGCCGCTTTGGCCAGCACAATATAACCGCCCTGGCAGGTTATGAGCAAAGCCAAACCAACAGGGATACCCTGGGTGCATCCCGCCTGAATTTCCCGACGCCTCAAACGCCGGAAATGTCGCAGGGTGGATCTGCCGCTACCGATAAAGATAACTCCGGTACCAGCTACAGCTTCACCAGGAAAAGTTACTTCGGAAGAATTGCCTACGA
>NZ_DATMTE010000401.1:0-2380 GCF_035564935.1 Chitinophaga sp.
GCGTAATCCTGCTCCAAGACAATCGCCGAAGGCGATCCCTCCGCTACGCGCTTTGTGTCAGCGCTTTGCTCATGTCTTTTACCAGCGACAGAATTGCCGTCAGCTGGTCGTGCACCTGTTTGGTTTCCAGCATTTCATCACGGACAGGCGTAGCGCCTTTACCATCATTGATTTCCAGCTGCCGCTGATGAACCAGGCTTTCCAGGTGGTCGTCCAGCCGGTCGAAGGCATGGATCAGGGGAGAAGGTTGCGCACTGCCGCCGGTGGCGGGATCTGTCATGAGCATGAGCTGATCCATATAATGGAGCAGGTAATCCGTGATTTCGCGGTATTCCGGGCGGGGAAACTGTACCCCGTGATGCATGCTGTATGCCGCCAGCGTGGCGGTGTGAGAAGTGAGTGTATGATTGAGTACCACGTAGTGGTATACTTCAGAAGCATTCTTTTGTTTGCTTTTGGGTTCGGACAACATGCGCTGGAAGGCTGCCATCATGTTGGCTGCAGCTACGTAGGTGTCTTTCCTGGCCAGTTTGAAATCGGTAACGGATACCCGTTCATTGGAATAAGCGCGCATTACCAGTTCAAAATATTTACGGTTGGCTTCCATCATCTTCTTCATGTAATCGGGCACGAAATTATGCTCCCAGCTGGGCCACAGCAGCATGTTGGCAAAGAAGGCGATACCTCCGCCAATGAAGGTGTCCAGTACCCGCTGTGTCAGGTTATACAGGTCGGCAGGATGAAGGAAGTGCAGCAGGAAGATGACAAACGGTGTTACAAAAAATACACTGAGCGTATACCGGATGCTCATAAAACTATAAGCCCCAAGGATACAGATAAGCATTGCCACGAAGATCACCTTATCGTTATGGGTAATATACAGCAGGCCGGCGGCAAACAAGGCGCCGGTAACGGTGCCGATTAAACGCTGTATGCTGCGTGACTTCGTAAGTCCGAAACCCGGTTTCAGGATCACCACTATGGTAAGCAGGATCCAGTATACACGGTCCAGGTGAAGCGCCAGGCCCAGCCCGTAACCCAGCACGGTGGCCAGGCTCACACGGATAGCATGCCGGAAGATATGGGATTTGAACGTGAGGTTATCGCGGAACGTTTCAAAATCGTATTTCTGGCGGGTTGTAAATTTAGACAGCTCCAGTTTGGGATCAATGGACTCGTCTTTCAGTCGCTCCAGCCGGGTAAGCCGGTGCAGGTTATAAATACGCTGGGCCATATCCTGAAGGTTTTGCAGGATGTTGGTGAGCGGAATGGTACGGGTTTTTTCCCGGAGGGTGGGCAGCTTCAGGGTAATATCGGCGATAGCCTGTTTCACCTTTTCCATCTCAAATTTCAGGTTGGTTTTTGGGAGGGAACGCTGACCTGCTGCCACTGCCATGCCTATATTTTTCAGTTCCTGTACGAATTGCATGATAAGGACATGGAATTTTTCCAGGATCGCTTCATCTTTGAAATCGGCCTGCAGGGCGTTATAGTCCGTTTGCGAGGCCATGATCTGTTCCTGGAGGTCTACCATATCCAGGAAAATGAGTACCATGCTTTTGTTCAGGCTGGTAGTACCTTGTTGGGCAGACCGTCTTTTCAGCAGCAGCTCGCGTACATTTTCCTGTTTTTCGTTAACGATCACCTGTTGTGCCAGCACGGCTTTGTAGTTCTCGCTTACATGGATGCCCGGGGTATAAAAGTTAGCCCTTACTTCAAGGTATCGGGCGGTTTGAAGGATGCAGTCGCCCAGGGCCTGTTGTACATTCAGATAAGGACGTATCTGCCAGAGGATCAATGCCAGCACTGCGTACCAGATGCTGCCCAGCAGCACCATAGAAGCCTGCAACAGGGTGAGTTGCGGTGTGAGTTGCGTTTCGCCCAGTATAGATACCAGCACCAGCAGGCAACCGATACCTATATTGCCACCACGGTTACCATAAACCAGCAGCATGGCAAACATAAAACAGCAAATGGCTATCCACACGGCCATCGGGATGGCGTAGGGGATAAGAAGTCCCGTACCCAGCGCGGTGAAGAAGATCAGCACGGTGCTGATGATAAGGCCATTCCGTTTATGCACAATGGTACCGGGTACATCGCTGAGGGCAGTACACAAAGCGCCCATCGATACCGCGATGCCCAGGTCCAGTTTACCAAACCAGGCGAATACCAGCGAAGGCACTACCACACTGATAGTGGTACGTAAGCCGTTGCTGAAATGATAACTGTAAAGAAAATTTTTGATGTTATTGATCTGCTGTTCTGTACGCAAGCGCAAATGGGTTTTTGATGGCGCAAAGATAAGCGTATTTTGTCTGACACGTATTTTGTCTGACTCACTGATTACGCTGATTTTGATGATTACAGGATTTTTATA
>NZ_DATMTE010000402.1:0-7327 GCF_035564935.1 Chitinophaga sp.
GAATTGAGTTAATAACAGCAAGGAGCATACAAACAAAAGACGTTGCCACCGGCAACGGCGATATTTTATCAAACCAAAATTAGTCAACGTTTAGCATTATTGATTCCGGGCAAAATACGTCAACCAATATCATAATAACAACTGGATAATCAGCATACCAGTATCATTCATCAGTTTCAAATCAATTTACATGACTGTTAATTTTACACAAAACAGCCGTAACAGCGCTGTTATGTTATTAACGTTCTGCCTTACCTTCCTATGCCTGGAAGGTACCGCACAGGTAAAATCTGCCTCCACGCAGATCACCGTTTCAGGTAAGGTAAAAGACGGCTCAGACGGAAACCCGCTGCCAGGCGTATCTGTGAGTATTTCAGACAGCAAATCGGGCGCCATCTCCTCACCGGATGGCAGCTACACACTCAGGATGAATCCCGGCAGCACACTCACTTTCAGCATGCTGGGCTACCTCCCCTTTTCGGTAACAGTAAAGGAAGCCAACGCTCACCTGAACGTAACGTTGCCGGTCGACAAAAAAGTGCTGAAAGACGTAGTGGTGATCGGTTACCAGGAAGCATCCCGCAAAACAGTAACGGCGGCGGTTACCTCGGTTAACCCTAAAGCCTTGCAGGACGTGCCTGCCCCCACCCTGGACGCATTGCTGCAGGGACGCGCTCCCGGCCTGGATGTACAGAACTATTCCGGAGAACCCGGTATCAGAAGTAACGTGGTAATGCGTGGGAACACCGCGGTAAGCCGTACCATCAACAGCGACTTTACCAGCGACATTGGAAAAACCAGTCTTGCCCGCGCCTTAAGCGGCCCGCTTTATGTAATTGACGGTGTACCTCAAACCACGGAAGACATTGCCGCTATCAGCTATGGCTCCGGTACCAATACCGATGTACTGGCCGGTATTTCCATCAACGATATCCAAAGCATCGATATCCTGAAAGATGCCTCTGCTGCCGCGATCTACGGATCAAGAGGCGCTGGCGGCGTGATCATCATCAAAACAAAAAGAGGGATCTCCGGGAAACCAAAAATTGATTTTGCCACTTACCACGGGTTCACCGAAATGCCGCAACTGGATAAAGTGCTGATCGGTGCAGAAGAACGCCGCGCAAAAATGGAACTGATCAATCACTATGGCAACTGGGGCACGCTCAAAAATATTCCGCAGGTGCTCACGGATAGTCTTAATCCCGCTTTCAACAACGCCAACGATTACCAGGGCGGCATGTACCAAACCGGGCGGGTAGACAACTACGACCTTTCCATTTCCGGTGGCAATAACCTGATCAATTACCGCTACGGCTTCAACTATTATAATGAAGAAGGCATCATCCGGAAATCAGGACTGAAACGCTACAGCTTCAGCAGCAGCACCGGCTTGAACCTCTCCCCTAACTTGCAGATCAATACACAGATCCGCTATTCAAAAATAGACCGGCCAAGATCCATTAACGATCTATCCGGCGGATACGGTCCGTTTAACGGCGGGTACTATGCCTCCAGCGCATTGCCCACTTCCCTGCTTTATATGACGGATGCCAACAGGGATTTCATTTTCGGCAACACCACCAGCGGCACCGATCAGAACAGCAACGATAACCTGTCTATCAGCCCTATCATTGAATGGAAGATCTCCAGTAAATTCAACTTCACTACGGTGATCTCCTTTACACAAACCAACAGCCGGATGGATTCCTACACTCCCGGCGCTGTAAGGAGGGACGGAACCGGTAAGGCCACCAGTTTTGTAGATAAATCCAATAACTACTTAATGAGCAATACCCTCCAGTATACCACCACACTGAATGGCAGCCACTCGCTGAACTTCCTGGCCGGGCAAAACACCGAATACTGGGAATACCGCGCTACCCAATCCAGCGCCATTGGCATTCCGAACGACCAGATCCGCACGGTAACCGTACTCAATAAAAACCTGGCCGACACCCGTTCCGACCTGTTGCAGAGCGGTATTCAATCGCTGTTCTTAAGAGCGAACTATGGCTATAAGGAACGTTACTTGTTGTCTGCCGTAATTACTGCTGACGCCTCTTCCCGCTTTGGTAAAAATAACCGCTGGGGTTACTTCCCCTCTGTATCCGGCGGCTGGGTGATCAGCGATGAACCCGCACTGAAATCTGCCAGCAGCTGGCTTACCCTCCTGAAACTGCGCGCCAGCTATGGTGTGGCAGGACGGCAACCGGATGGAGGCGACAACTACCTCTCCTATAATACTTACAAAATAGGCGCCGGCGGGTTTCCCGGTAGTACCAATCCCGCCACCAATAGCAACTACGCATTTGCCTATAATGGGATCCCTGCTGTAGCACTCGATTTCGATAAGGGACTTACCAACAATAACCTGAGCTGGGAAAAAAGCACGCAAAGCAACCTTGGGCTGGACGTAACTTTATACAACGGCCGCTTCAATATCGTGGCGGATGCATATATTAAAAATACCAACGGCGGTATCTTTAACCTGAATGTACCGGTTACCACCGGCTATTCCATCCTCACAGCAAACGCTATCGGTATACGCAACACCGGTGTGGAACTGCAGCTCATTGCCAACATCCTGAAACCATCTTCCAAATTCCAATGGCAGGCTTTACTGAACCTTGCCCATAACGATAACCTTATCACCTCCCTGCCAAACGGAGGCCGCGATATTTACCTGGATAAATACCTGCTCCGCCAGGGACAACCACTGAACTCCTATAACGTGTTCAACAAAACAGGTATTTACGCTACCGATGGAGATGTACCTATTAATAAGGCCACCGGTTTGCCACTGGTTTTCTATGGTTATCCGTTCAAAGGCGGCGACCCGATCTGGCAAGACGCTAACGGCGATGGTGTGCTCGATAACACCGACTATGTACCGGCTGGTAACCCTAACCCCAAAGTAACCGGCGGTTTCGGTAACACTTTCAGCTACAGGAATTTCACGCTGTATGTATTCTGTACTTTCACCGCAGGCCGTAAAGTGTTCAACGATTACCTCGCCGGAAAACTCTCCCAGCTGGTACCTACAGACGATGGCGACCCTGATCCGTATCACTCCCTCTCCACCCATTCTATGCCTGATCTGAGGGACATCAATTACTGGAGGAACCCGGGAGATAATGCGCAATATCCAAGCTTAAGTTCCGTAAATGGTACCCGTTACAAATACGCGATGGTGAGCTCTGCATGGATCGAAAGCGGCGCCTATTTCCGCGTGAAAAACGTATCGCTCTCCTATTCCTTCAACCAAAGCGTACTGGATAAGATCCATTTCAGACGTTTAAGGATCTATGCACTGGCCGACAACCTGTTCATCCTCAAACAATCTAAAAACATTCCTGATCCTGAACAGGTTGATGCCTTTGGCGTATACAGCGGCAGTGGTTATCCTATTCCCAGGAAATTCACATTGGGACTGGATCTTAGCCTTTAACCATCAAAATGAAAATCATGAAGAAACAACGCTTATATATTGCTTATGCAGCTGCAGTGATTTCCGCAGCTACCCTGGTATCGTCCTGCTCCAAAATACTGGATCTTGAACCGCATAACTCTACTTTTACCAACGCTTATTTTTCTACCGAAACAGATGCCAAAACATCATTGGCCGGTGCTTATGCCATCCTGCGTAATATCCTGATCAGGGATAACTCCTGGCATAAATACGGCGATATTGTGTCTGGTGAGCTGAGCATCGACGGTGGCCGCGACAATGGCAATTTCAATATTTCCAATGGCGAGTTTGTAGGGCTCAATGTAGGCGGCAATAACTGGAACTGGCAACAGTACTACCAGCTGTTGCAACAGGTGAACCTTATCATTAATAAAGTGCCGGGCATCGACGACAGCAAATTCACCAACATCAATAACAAACGGCATGTGATCGGGGAAGCCTATTTCCTCCGCGCCTTCACCTACTTTTATATGAGCAGGATCTGGGGAGATGTACCGCTGAAGCTGGAACCGGACCTGGATGTATCGTCTGCAAAAAATATCCCGAGAAGCCCGGCCGACAGTGTATGGAAACAATGCCTGGCCGACCTGGAGATCGCCAAACAAAACCTTGATTTTGGTTATGAAGATGAATCTGAACGCGCGGTAAGAGCCAATAAAGGCGCTGCATTTGCACTACAGGCACATATCCTGGCATGGAAAGGCGATTACGCCGGCTGCGAAGCCGCTGCCAATGAAGTGATCACCAACGGCGGCTACGCCCTCATGGATTCTGTGAACTACATGAAAGTGTTCATTGGTAAAACACAGGAAGGCATCTTTGAAATCAATATCAATGACGGACAATCAGAAGGGCTTTCCCTGGCCACCAATGGCGGTGCAGGCGTAACGCTGATGATGCCCTTCATTGATGGAAAAAGCTATATAGAATGGCCGGTAAATGAGAACTACCTCTCTATTTATGACGACCGAGATAAAGACATCCGGTTTAAAGATTTCTTTTACGGATTGGGGGGTAACCAGGGACAGATCATCAAGTTTGCGAACATTGCTTACGCCGACGGATCTACGAAAAGAGATCCCCGCATGACCAATAACCTCATCATTTTCAGGCTGGCGGATATATTGTTGCTGAGGGCCGAAGCATTGCAAAAACTGGGTAAAGACGGCGACGCACTGCCGCTGCTGAACAAAGTACGCCAACGGGCGGGCCTGGCCGATTATGCAGGCGCAGGTGAAGATCTCGCGACCACCATCCTGGAAGAACGCCTGCGGGAACTCTTCTACGAAGGCCACGCCTATTACGACCTGGTGCGTAATAAAAAACTCAGCACCTACAACGAACATTTCCCCGAGGATCAGTTCGTGAATGGCGGCTGGTTATGGCCCATTGATCCCACTATGTTCAAAGACGATTTCACCCTTACACAAACTCCTTACTGGAGAGGTAAACTTTAACCCAATAAAATCAGCTGTATGAAACATAAAATATATCTCTCCCTGGTAGCTTTGGTGGCCGTTGTTTTATTTTCCTGTAAAAAGGAATATACGATCGGCGGCAGTGTACATGATCCGCATGTGAACATGACCACTTACGACTACCTGAAAACAAACCCGCTTTTTGATACCGTGCTGTTGCTGATCGATAAAACAGGTTTGAAAGAAGAAGTAAATGCCACCGGCACTTTCTTCGCCATCACCGACTACGATCTGTATAATTATATTGTGCTGCGCCAGGAGCTGGAACGTACACGCAGAGTGGATCCTAACTATATCTTTACTTTTGATTCGCTGGATTTTGGTGTAATGAGAGATTCCCTGCGGGCTTATCTTTTTAAAGACCTCATTACATTAGACAAGGCTACCAAAACCGGGAAGCTGTATAAGGCCAACGACGGGGAACTCCGCCTGGTGCAAGGTATTCCCAGCACAGACTATACAGACGGCAGTGTATTTACACAATATCCTGTATACCTGTACCTGACCAAACTGGTAGCCAAACCTGGTCACCCTGTTCCCACTACCGATGCGGAACTGGCCAACGCCATACCGGAGCAATACCTGCAAACACGATGTCAGACTACCGGGATCCTCACTACCAATGGAGTATTGCATGTACTGAACAACAATCATACATTCACTTATTTCGCGGATACGTTTAACTGAGTTTTCACCCTTACGCAATGATCATGAAAAAAAATATAAAAATATTCGGCGCCGTGGTGATGGCTGTTACAGCAGCTATGTACGGTTGCTCCAAAGTGGAGAACGGTTTTCTCAGCAACCAGATACGCTACGTCGATAACCCGATCACCATAAAACGGGGACAGATACAATCCACCAATCCTGTAAGTAACGACGGGTCCAGCGCACCGGTAGTATATAAACTGCTTGACATCCGCGATGCGGAAAAGCACACACATTCCGACTCTATATACGCCAATTTTGAACGCTATGAATGGATAGGGAAATTTGATCCTGAAACAGATACCACCGTTGAGTTGCTGAACAAAAAAAGACAGAAGGTAAACAACCCCTGCTTTGAATTTAACGAGCATACCGGCGCCTTTACTTTTTACGGTACTTCCATCAAAGTGCCGCTGGGTACCTACGAATTTGATATCCAGGCTTCCAACCAAAACGGCACCAAAGTATATAAGAACATCGCCACTTTCACCCTGATAGATGAACCACCCTATCACATTGGCGATGGCGGCGCCGCCTGGTTCAAAGACGGCAGCGATGCCAACGGCGACCTGGGCGTGCCCACCGTTACCATCCGGAAAATTTCTGATGAAGGCACCAATATCATCCTGAAGATCGCCGACCAGAACGGCCGCTACTTTAACCCGGCCCAGGGAGAGATCATCAGGAGAGGCGACCGCAGCGATTTCCAGACCTATGCACAGTTTCACCCGCTGGTAAAAACAGATACCAGCATGGTGTGTAATTTTGAAACCACTCCCTTCCCCTTGCTGCAAAGCGCTTACGGATACCTGATCTATTATCGTATCCCCAGCCAGTTTGTAACGGTAGACCCGGGGTATGCGCCTACCAGCGACAAGATCTATAGCGTGAACCCACGCTTCCAGTTCCAGATCTTCCAGGAAGGCACCTATGAAGTAGTGGTTAAAATAAAACATGTGAACAGGGTGATCAGGTAACAACCAGCTGCATACAGTAAAAGCCTTCCCATTATACGGGAAGGTTTTTTTATGCCTGGAAACCATAGGTCCCTTCCAGTTTCCACGGTCCTTTCAGGTATCGCCACAACTGCATCCCCGTGGCGGTTACTTCAAAAGGAAGGAATGTTGCTTTCAATGCTTCATGCGCCTGTTGCGCTTTAAAAGCCGTTACCTGGTTCATGATGGTAATATGCGGCCGCAAAGGCTGCCGGTCGCGCGGAATAAGCCATTGCGCCCACTGCGTTTGCAATAACGTATGCAGCGCAAGCAGCTGATCCGACATCAGCGTGTAGGCGATACCGTTGGTATAGCGTTGCAATTCATTCACCTGCAATACAAAGGAAGGTTGCGCCGTCATTGTATCCAGGGTGGTCATGATCCCTGGTTCATCCGCCGGCAGGCGGTAAAACAAACTAAGATGCGCAGCTACCTCGTTCGCATGGGCAGGATAGTACTGCTGTCGCAAACGGTTGAAGAACCCGGTGGCGGCGGGGTCAAGTTGCAGCGTAAGGATGTAAGATGCCATGGCTATGCGAAGATAGTGATGTTAACAGCCATAAAAAAGCAGGCACGTAAAGAAAGACACAGCCACAAAGGACAGGAATAACAATCGCTTCATAGATAAGTGATCTTAACAAAAATCAGTCGCAAAATACATAATTAAATTACAA
>NZ_DATMTE010000403.1:0-10086 GCF_035564935.1 Chitinophaga sp.
TTCGCTGTCATCTCTGCCGTTACTGCAACGGCGCAGCAAAGCTATCCTTCCCGCCTCACTGTTGCCAAAGATGGCAGCGGGGATTATACCACCATCCAGGAAGCCGTAGATGCTGTACGGGCCTATTCTCCGGTACCACTTACCATTACGGTTAAGAAAGGTGTGTATCACGAGAAATTAATCATCCCCTCCTGGGTAACAAACATTACATTCATCGGCGAAAGCCGCGATAGCACCATCATTACCAATGATGATTATTCCGGTAAACAGGTAGATAATAAGAAGCTGAGCACTTTCAATTCCTATACCGTATGGGTACAGGGCAACGATGTGAAGATGGAGAACCTTACTATACGTAATACGGCAGGACGTGTAGGCCAGGCGGTTGCATTGCATGTGGATGGCGATCATTTTGTGATCCGCAACTGTAACCTGTTCGGTAACCAGGACACACTGCTAACCGCCAATGGTAACAGTTGCCAGTATTATGAGAATTGCCTGATTACCGGTACTACCGATTTTATTTTCGGCCCGGCTACGGCCCTGTTCCGCCGTTGCACTATCAGGAGTCTTTCTGATTCCTATATCACCGCGGCATCTACAACAAAGGAACAGGCATACGGTTACGTGTTCCTGGAATGCAATCTTACAGCAGATCAGGAAGCACAGAAAGTATATCTGGGCAGGCCGTGGCGGGCATATGCACGCACCGTTTTTATCCGCTGTGAAATGGGAAAACATATCCTGCCTGCAGGCTGGCATAACTGGGGTAAAACGGAAAACGAACAAACCGCTTTCTACGCGGAATATGATAACAGGGGAGAAGGCGCGGCTGTTGCAGGAAGGGTGCCGTGGAGCAAACAACTCAGTGCTGCTGAAGCCGCACAATATGTAACTGTAAAAATATTAGGCGGGTGGGATCCTGCGGTTAAAGAAAAATAACTGGTATGAATATACGAAACATAAGCATTTTATTAACCTTATGCCTGGCAATAACGGTACAGGCGTTTTCGCAGTATTCCTGGAAGCGGTTACCTCAGATAGCATCGCCTGTTTTTAGGAAAGATACATTTAATATCATTCGTTATGGCGCCATAGCGGATGGGATTACACTGAATACGGCGGCGATTAACAAGGCAATAACTACCTGCAGCATGAAAGGCGGCGGTGTGGTACTGGTGCCGGAGGGACTTTGGCTCACCGGGCCGGTGGAAATGAAAAATAATGTGAACCTGCATCTGAAAAGCGGCGCCACACTTTTATTTACGCCGGATAAAAATCAATACCCCCTGGTGGAAGGTTCGTATGAAGGCCGATCTGCGGCCCGCAATCAATCACCGGTGAGTGGAAACGGCCTGCATGATATTGCTATCACTGGTAAAGGGATCATAGATGGCAATGGCGATGTATGGCGGGCAGTAGGCAAAGGCCAGATGACGGAAAGCGAATGGAAGAAGAAAGTAGCATCTGGTGGTGTACTCGGAAAAAATGGTAATGAATGGTATCCGAGTGAGCAGTATAAAAAAGCAAAGGAAGAAGGTATGAGTATGTTGCTGGTGCCAGGTAAGCCACTGGCGGATTTTGCCGTGATGAAAGATTTCCTCCGGCCAAATCTGGTAGCGCTGACCAATTGTAAAAGAGTATTGCTGGAAGGAATCACTTTTCAAAATTCGGCCGCCTGGTGTTTGCACCCTTCGCTTTGTGAAGATCTTACCTTGCGTAACCTGCTGGTGAAAAACCCATCATATGCGCAAAACGGCGATGGAGCGGATATTGAGTCCTGCCGCAGCTTCCTGGTGGAAGGCTGCATATTTGATGTTGGTGATGATGCTATTTGTATTAAATCAGGCAAAGACGAGGAAGGGCGCAAGCGTGGTAAGCCTACAGAGAATGGCATTGTGCGTAACAATACTGTCTATAAAGCGCACGGTGGTTTTGTAATAGGCAGCGAAATGAGCGGGGGTGCGAGGAACATTTTTGTATATAACTGTACTTTCATCGGAACGGATAAGGGATTGCGCTTTAAATCCACCCGGGGCCGTGGCGGCGTGGTAGAAAAGATCTTTGCAAAAAATATTTTCATGAAGGATATTGTGGAAGAGGCCGTGTTTTTTGATCTTTATTACTTCGTGAAATTTGCTACCGATAGCAAGCGGGATGAACGGCCGCAGGTGAATGAAGGTACGCCGGTGTTCAGGGATATGGAGTTCGATAATATTATCTGTAATGGCGCAAAGAAAGCCATTTTTATCCGCGGGTTGCCGGAGATGCCGGTAAAAAATATCCGCATCACCAATAGTGTTTTCAAAACAACAATTGGAAAGGAATTAACTGATGCGGATGATATTGTGCTTGATAACGTGCGGCTGGACACGCAACTGCCACGCGATACATCTTTTGCTGTATGGAGTACTTTTCAGAAACAACGGCTCAAATTTCCATTTATAAAAATTGCTGCGCCAACTGCACCGGCCAACATGAAGCAGTTAATAGATATTCCTTATCGCGAAGCAAGCGGGCGCACCTTGCTGCTGGACGTGTTCTGTAATAAAGGACCTCAGCGCAAACCTGCTGTGTTGCTGGTTTTTGGTGGCGGCTGGCATTCCGGCGATAAAACACATAATCATGCAATGTCGGTGGAACTGGTGAAAAGGGGATATGTGGCGGTATCTGCGGAATACCGCTTATCTGCCGAAGCACAATATCCGGCGGCGGTACAGGATCTGAAAGCCGCCGTACGGTGGATGCGGGCAAATGCCGCATTGTATGGGATTGATACCAATCATATTGCGGTGTTGGGCTGCTCTGCCGGCGGACAATTGGCTGCGTTGATGGGTGCAACCAACGGATTTGAACGCTATGAAGAGGGCAAGGACAACAGGGCGTTTTCCTCCGCTGTTCAGGCGGCTGTAGATATAGACGGCATCCTTGCATTTAAACATCCGGAGTCGATGGAAGCAGGCGCCGCATCAGAATGGCTGGGTGGCACGTATGAAGAGAAGCCGGACCTGTGGAAAGAAGCATCCGCATTAACACATGCAGGAAACAACACCGTGCCTATGCTGTTCATCAACAGCTCATTCCCGCAATTTCATGCTGGCCGCAACGATATGATGCAGCTCATGAAGGAACATCACATCTATTCAGAAGTCCACGAGCTGCCGGATACACCGCATCCTTTCTGGTTCTTTCATCCCTGGTTCAATACAACCATGAACTATACCACTGCCTTCTTACAGAAAGTTTTAAAGTAAATTACTTGTCCGTTCTGAAGGGAGATGCCGGTAATTGTTCCTTATTATACAGATTTGGATTTACAGGGTTGTCGGACCAGGCATAGCGGACATACACAGGGGTTGCAATGTCATTGCTCCATACCATTACCTTATTCCCTTCTATTTTTGCATTTGCCCACACAAATCTTTTATCGGCACCTGCAATTTCAAACGTAGCGGGCGCTTCGCCGTCATTTGTAATGAGGCCTTCACCTGTATGTGTAAAGCTGACAATAATTTTATCTCCCTCAATAACAGCTGATTGATAAAGCGGACCGCTGTAAATAATATCTTCCTTATACGCTGTTTTCATGGCTGCAAGCGCCAGCCGCTCACCAACTTCTTTTTTATGATCTGGATGAATATCGTTCCACTCACCAAGATCAATAGCCACAGCCATAGCCGTATTGGGAACTGATAATGTTTTCAGCTGCGATTCCCGCAACATTGCCCAGTCACTTTCCACAGGCAGGTAATTATAATCCTGGAAGCCGGGGAGCTGCACAAAGAGAAACGGAAGGTCGCCCTGGTTCCATTTTTGCCGCCAGTTGCTGATGAGCGCAGGCAATAGCTTTTCATATTGTTTGGGCCGGCCGGCATTGGCCTCGCCCTGGTACCAGCAAAATCCTTTTATGGTATAATTGATTTCCGGGGCTATCATGGCGTTGTACAAGGCGGCCGGCTGATACTGGAGATTGATCCGTTTTACAGGTGTTGAAACAGGATTGAAAACAGTACCTACTTTATATTGCCAGTAACCTTTCAGGTCAACGGTATCGCCGTTTGCGAAAATACAGTAAGGCTTGTCTGGTACAAAGCCGCCTTTACCGCCGGTGTTGGTAACACGGATTACGAACAGGTTCTTACCGGTTTTCAATACATCAGGCGCTACGTTGTACCTGCGTTGCGGATATTGGTAACTAGTGGCGCCCACCTTTTTGCCATTGATGTATAGTTCATCTGCATCTACAATCCGTCCCAGGAAAACCCTGGCTGCTTTTCCCGTCATGGAAGCGGGGATATCTATTTCCCGGCGGTACCACACAACACCGTTCAGGTCCCTGATGCCCTGGTCTTCCCAGTAGCCGGGAATGTTGATGTTACGCCAGCCCTTCGGTGCATATGCCGTGTTATACCACGCTGGTGTGGCTGCCAGTCCTGCATCTGCGGGCTGTGGAGAAGGTGCTGCCTGCCTGCTGAAGCTATTGATATAAGCAGTGTCCTTATTTTTTTCGATGACCGCTGTTTGTTCGGGAAATTTTTTCAGTCCTTCGCTGCTGATCCAAGCTTCTATGGGTGTGCCGCCCACGCTGGCATTAATAATGCCAACAGGTACCTTATATTTTTCATGGATCTTTTTTGCAAAGAAATATGCTACGGCAGAAAATGGCCTTACGGCTTCTCCAACAGCAGGCGCCCAGCGCCCGGGTGGGAGGTCGCGCTGCGGCCCTTGCAGGTCCGTAAGTGTGGGCACCAGGAACTGCCTGATCTGCGGGTAATTTGCCGTGGCAATATCATTGGCATAGGTTACATCATGAATGTTCATCTGGTGAACCATGTTCGACTGCCCGCTGCAAAGCCATACATCACCAAACAACACATCATGCAAAGTAATTTTATTACTTGCGGTAATATCTATCTGGTAAGGGCCGCCCGCGCTGGTAGGAGGCAGCTGTATTGCCCAATTGCCTTCTGTGCCGGCAGTTGTTCTATATACTTTGCCTTTGAATCGGATGGTTATCTTTTCATTGGCTGATGCCCATCCCCACAATTTTACTTTTTCATCCCTTTGAAGGATCATACTGTCGCGTACAAGCGCGGGCAGCTTTACCTGCGCCACGCCGGTGTATGCAAGGAAAAGGAATAGCGGGAGGATAATCAGTTGTTTCATACCGGGATGTTTACAGGAGATATTATTTTTTAAGTATTGTTTCAGGTGGACCAAGATAGCTTTTTTTTACGTTTCCAACATCCAATACCAGTTGCTGTAAAACCACGCCACTATCTACCATCCAATACTTCAATGTATGTTTACCTGGCGTTTGCAGCTGGTGTTTACTTGATTTAATAATGATGTTCTCCGCTACCCATTTATTCCAGTTGCCTTCTTTATTAATGCTTATGATCTGCGGTATTTCATCATCAATGGAAACTGCATACTGCAACCCATTTTCACTGTTGTGGAAATTCAATGTGGGCGAGCAATACGCATTGATAATAACATCGCCTTTACTGTAGGTATAGAAATCATATTCCACATGAGGTGCATTGTTACCAGGTTGCTGTGCTGTTGCGGTAACAGGAAAGGTAGTGATGGCAGACCCGGTTCTTCCATGGTTTCGAAGTACTTTCCAGCTAATACCGTTGGAGTGGATAGCCCTGGTAAAATGAGCAGCAGCTATGGATACCCCTTTTTCTTCTTCTTCATAAAAAATATTACCGGTAATGCCCGCGGGAATATTTGCACGTTTAAGATCCTGTTTCTGCTGCGTTTTTCTTTCAGTAACTGCATCGGGCGACAGGTACAACACTTCCGGCATTTTTTGTTGAAGAGGTTGTTGCCAGTAAGTATAACCAATATGTGTCTGATCCATCATGTGGTTCCATTTACCGTTGTTCAGCTGGTGATACGCAATAGTGATCAGGGAATCTTCACGGTAAAACTGTTTTACCTTATCGGCATAGGTATTGGTTTCCGGCCATTTGTTTTTATATGCTTCCTTGTTTTGTGCTGCATTGTAGTACATCGCATTCAGGTTGGCGCATGCCTTCACAGGATGTAACACCAGCTGGAAGTAGGCGTTGCGGTATGCAGCAGGTAATTGATCATTGATGGTTTCAGCTTTTTTCAACAGGTTGTTGTAATCCTTAACAACTGTTGCCCATTCATCAGGAAGACTATAAGTATTGGCGTCCAGTAATTCAGGTTTTCTTCTTGCATTGAATGTTGTATAGGCAGTAATAATAGCGGCAATGTCTTTGGCATATTTATTTCCAAATTGTTCAGTAGCCCATTTTTCCGTATATCGCTGAATGTCTGCCGGACCGGTCTTTTCAGGGTCCCATGCATAATCCAGGAAGAATGAAATAGGAATTTCCATGGGCTTAATATCGCCTGCATTCACGATCCATATTTCCTTTACGTTATAAGCCCATGCAAGATGCATTTGCTCCCATACCCTGGCAAGTGAGTTGGTATTAAGCCATTTATAGTTCCTCGGGCCACCTACATAATCGAAATGATAATAAATGCCATAACCACCTTTACGGCTTTTATCACCGGCGCCTGGCAGTCTGCGGATATTGCCCCAGTTGTCATCGCAAAGCAGCAGGGTTACATCGTCCGGTACGCGCATGCCTTTGTCATAATAATCCTGTACCTCTTTGTACAAAGCCCATAGCTGTGGCGTTTCATTGGCTGGTTTACCGGTTACAGCTGCAATGATTTGTCTTTGATCAGCAACGATCTTTTCCAGCAATGCAGTGGCAGTTTCTCCGGTCATAGGTTTATCGCCATCGCCCCGCATGCCTACTGTTATAATTTTCTCATTGGTAGCCCGCTGAACACCGCTGCGCCAGAATGTTTTCAGCCGGGTGCTGTTACTGTCGTAGTTCCATTGCCCTATTCCATATCTTCTCCATTCGTCGTGCGCCCTCATCATTGGTTCATGATGGGAGGTGCCTGTTACAATGCCATATTTTTCCGCCATTTTTATATTCAGTGAATCGTCGTCATAGAACGCATTGCCCCACATGGCCGGCCAGATATAATTGCCTTTTAACCGGAGGATCAGTTCAAATACTTTTTCGTAAAACAGGTGATTAAACCCGCCAAACTTTTCCTTGCTCCAGTTAGCCAGTGCCGGTGCTTCATCATTGATAAAGATGCCGCGGTATTTTACTTTAGGCGCATCGCTGATGGATATATTCTTTTTGATAAAAACGGATGTCTTCTTTTTTACAGGTACATCGGCCCACCAGTACCATGGCGATACTCCCAGTTGCTTTGATAGTTCAAATACACCATAGGCCGTTCCTCTTTTGTCGCTTCCGGCAATGATGAGATGATTGCCGGTACTTTGGATAAGATAGGCCTCCCATTTGTTTTTAATAAGGGTCGTATTGATTTTTCCTTTTTTTTCGAGAGATGTAACAGGCAATGATCCTTCCACTGATCCAATAATTATAGCTGGTGTTGTAGGAATTGAAGCTACTATAGGCAGCTTCATACCGGTAACCATTGCTATATCCTGTTGTAAGCAACTGGCGGATTGCAGCACCAGCGGGTCATCGGCTGGATCAACACAGATGGCTGCGCCGGCCAGGGAAAATGCTGCTTCGGACAACCGGTTTGCAATCACCGGTTGTGCATGGCAACAAATCGCCAGCATACATGCCATGAAAGAAAATATTATCCGTTTCATCAGCTAATCGTTATTAAAAGCCAATACTGTTTCCTCCATCCACGGGCAGTATTACACCTGTAATAAATTTTGCGGCATCACTGGCCAGGAAGTAAGCTGCGTCGCCTATATCGGCCGGTTGTCCCATGGTGCCCATCGGTGTCCGGCCAAATACTTTTGCTTTTCTTTCCGGGTCGTTGTCGAGTGCTTTTGCCGTCATGTCGGAATAAATAAAACCGGGCGCAATGGCGTTTACCCTTATGCCTTTAGGAGAAAGTTCAACGGCCATAGCCCTGGTCATTCCATCAATGGCTGTTTTACTGGCGGAATAGGCAATTACTTTTGGAATACCATATTGAGCAGCCATGGAGCTGATGTTAATGATACAACCGCTTTGCTGCAGCAGCATATGTTTTACTACTTCCCGGCTCATAGAGAAAACGGCGCTAAGGTTGGTAAGGAGCACCTGTTGGAACTCTTCATCCGTTACATCCGTGAAATCTTTTTTCATATTGGTGCCGGCATTGTTCACCAGGATATCAATCGGACCATATTGATCAATTACCGTTTGAACAAAACCGGGAATGGCAGCGAGTTCGGTGACATCGAGGTGTATCGGGTGACATAGTGCTCCCAGTTGTTGCCGGGCGGCATTCAACCGGTCCTGGTTTCTTCCGGCAATAACTACCCGGATGCCTTGTTGTACAAATCTTTCGGCAATCGCAAGGCCTAGTCCTGAACCTCCGCCTGTTACAATAGCTAATTTTCTTTTTGTTGTTGTCATCTTCCTTCGTCAGTTTAATATGCTGTAGCTAAATTCCCGGTGCGAACGGGAACCGCAGTTTTTTATAATATTCCAGTGTTTTACGTGGCTGTTCATATTGTGCAGGAATAGGTATCCTGCTGATGGTTTGGAAATACAGCAGGCAGGCATCCCGCCACCAGACAGCTTCAGCGTGTTGTATTTTCAACAGCATGCTCACCTGGTCAAACCGTTGCTTGTCTATGTACGGCTGTAGCCCTTTCCATGTAGCCTGCATCTTTCCCGCCCGTTCCGCGCCTGTATAATATTGATAACATAATTCTTCCCATAAAGTACGCCCGCTTTTTACCTTCAATTTCCATGGAACGTGATGGAACCACAACAGGTATTTTTCATCACAGTTGCTGATGTTTTCCCATTGTTTTCTTGCATCAGGGTGGTATTGGGAGAGGGCGTTACTGCCTGTTGCCGTACGGTCAAATCCTATACCGCTGCTATCTGCCTTGTGATAATAAACAGGGTTCCATTCAGGGCGGCGCTGGTCGTTTACCCAGGGAGCGGGGCCATAATGATGGCTGGTACCCATGATGTGATGCAGGCCAATAGGATTGGAGTACTGCACAATGATATCACGGCTTTCCAGCATTAGGGCAGTAGCGGATTTCAGGAAATCAGCGTTGTTGGAGAAGGTCATACGCAGCCATTCATCTGCAATCTGTTCACTGCTGATAGTATGATCCCATGCCAGGCGTCCCAGGGCATACCAGTTAGCTTGTGCAAACGGGTGGCCGCACCAGTTAATATCGTTGCCAATATTAGCTACTCCTGCCATGCCGGAAAGCGAATGTTTTTCCAGGCTGCCATCTATTATTTGGGCTACGGTGCTGCCTTTGCCTTTGCGGTAGGTATCGCTTTCAAGGGTTTCTTTAAAAAGCGGCGCCAGGAAAACAAGACTTGTTCCCTGCCCCAGGTATTCCTGTGTTACCTGGAACTCCATCATCAGCGGTGTTTTGGGCATGGCGCCAAACAGGGGATGAAAAGGTTCCCGGGGCATAAAGTCGATAGCCCCGTTTTTCACCTGTACCATCACATTGGATCTGAATTGTCCATCGAGCGGAACAAAGTCGTCATAAGCCTGCATATGGCGGTCTACGGGGTTTTCATGGCTGTACACAAACGCGCGCCATATCACGATGCCTTTATATGGAGCAACGGCATCTGCCAGCATATTGGCGCCATCTGCATGGGTGCGTTTATAGTCCTGCGGACCGGGTTGCCCTTCACTGTTGGCTTTTACGAGGAAGCCGCCGAAGTCGGGGATATAAGTATATATTTCCTTGGCTTTTTCTTTCCACCATTGTTGTACGTTTTTATCCAGCGGGTCTGCTGTTTGTAGCCCGCCAATTTCCATGGGAGCGCTGAACCTGGCGGTGAGATATATTTTGATACCGTAAGGCCGGAATACATCCGCCAGGGCTTTTACTTTTTCAAGATAAGCGGGAGTAAGGATAACGGCGTTGGCGTTTACGTTAGTGATCACTACGCCATTGATGCCGATGGAGGCATTTGCCCTGGCATAATCAATATAACGCTGATCAATATACGAAGGAAGCGTATGCCAGTTCCATATAGAGAAACCGGCGTA
>NZ_DATMTE010000404.1:0-2358 GCF_035564935.1 Chitinophaga sp.
GGAAGAGAAGAAAAATGATTTTATCACGCGTTACCTGAATGGTGAAAAGGATTTTTACGCTAAGCTATTTGTGAATCTGACGGATAAACCCGACAATGGTACGGCTGAAAGTAGTTGCGATTATGTTCCCTGTTATGGAAAGGTGATAGATGTGCAGGAAAAAGCCGGTGGAAATGTAGCGGTTATATTCGAAACCATGAGCGAGGGAAATGTAACCTCGAATCCCTTCATTTTTTCCGCCTGGCAGAAAATGAGATTGGAATATCCCAGGTATGCTTATCCAGGTTATAAGAACAGGATCTCCGACGATATGCCTATACAGGCAGCATTAGGCGCCCTTGTGAACTCCATCAGTAATCTCAGTGAAATTACAGGTAACTTCTATAAAAGAGCGGAGCGGAAAAGATTTGCCCGCAATGTGGATCTGAAAAAGAGTTTTGGACGTATTGCAAAAGTGGATGGAATGAAACTGGGCGGTGCTGCCCGGGTGAAGCGTGTCAGAATATCAGATATCTGGAGCACGATCAGTGGTGAGCCTTTAACAGGTGCTACCTACGGTCAGGAATATACGTATACCACTACCTGGAATGGAAAAACAATCAGCAGTGGTGTGGCCAGCTATGAGCCGGCAGTAGGTGGCGATGAAAATCCCCTGCGTTTACCGGTACCTTATACCGAAGATGTAAAGGGAGGGCTCAATAACTATTACTACCTGGAGAAACCCTTTGGAGAAACCTTATTCCCGTCACCGGTAGTGGGTTACAGCAAAGTGGTGGTAAAAGATCTGAATGCCGAAGGCGTGGTGGAAGTCGCTCCTAAAACGGGATGGGTACAGCATGAGTTCTATACCTCAAAGGATTTTCCGGTACAGGTGAGCTATGATCAAAGTCCGGATGCATATAATTATGACTCCAAAGGCTGGTTTAGTTTTATTGGTTCCAATGTAGCGCATGAACTGGTGTTATCCCAGGGGTATGTGGTGAAACTGAACGACATGCATGGCAAGCCCAAAGCGGAAAGAGTATTTAACCAGTCGGGGGCAGAGATTGCCAATACAAGTTATTACTTCAATGCAAAGCCACTGGGGGTAGGCACGCAAACGCTTGTGAATAAAGTGGATGTAGTGAACGAAAAAGGCGAGATTACGCAGAACCAGGTTATAGGTAGAGAGATAGAAATGATGGTGGACATGCGGGAAGAAGAAACCAGTAACACAGGCCGGACCATCCGCGCGGGTTTTGATATGATACCCGGTTTCCCGGTACCGTGGGTGATCCCACACTGGCCCATGAGTCAGAACGATGAGTACCGGTTGTTCCGTTCAGCATCGGTGTTAAAAACCGTGCAATATTCCGGGGTACTGGACCAGGTTGTGAAAACCATTAATGGATCTACTGTTACCACCAAAAATACGCTGTACGATGCTATTACCGGCGATCCGGTAGTCACCACCACCAATAACGAGTTTGATGATCCCGTATACCAGGTAAATATGCCGGCATACTGGATGAATAGCGGCATGTCTGGCGCTTATAAAAATAACAATGCCCTTATCCGGAATTTCGAGACAGATTTCAAAGGGAAAATTCCATCTACGCTTACCAGCTTTGTAACTACGGGAGATGAATTGATTGATCTGAAGGAGCGGGATTCAATTTACTGGGTGGTAAAAACACTGACCAAGGGAGACCAGCATCCATCCTATAAGCTAATCAAAAAAGATGGGAATGTGGCGAGGAATTTTAAAAGCGACGTAAAGTTGGCCCGCTCCGGATACCGGAACCAACTGACTGCCCCCGGAGCTTCCGTAGTGTGTTTGAAAAACCCGGTGCAAAATGGAGCTTTCCGTTTTACAACAGATACAAATGATGAACTGGCTTCCCTGGGTGTGCTGGATGCCAATGTAACATTGTACGATCAGTCCTGGGGCGCCCGGCTTAAAATGGAGCGCATTCCAGATCCGTATGTCTATGAGCGCCTGGACAGGGGCGTGTATATCAGAAATCCTAATGCAAACGACCGCATGTGGCCCTATTATGCACAGTACAAGGATAGCGAGGATGGGAATGACGGAACGAGCTTTTACGATCAGAATGGTGCGGAATATGGTAATAGAAAAGGTTATTTCTGGGGAGGGAATGGTAACACCGGAAGATTAACGGCCATTGGGATGTATCCCCGGTATAAGAATCCAAATGGTAATGATTTGTGGTATTCTTACAACACTGATATAACACTGGAACCAGCTGCCAACTATTCTCTGGGTCTGGGTGGTAATGATGAGGTGTATGTATATATCGATAATGTGGAAGTGAGAAAGCTCACGGAAGAGAAGCTAAGCAATCATAGAAAATGGCA
>NZ_DATMTE010000405.1:0-13960 GCF_035564935.1 Chitinophaga sp.
TCCCTATCAACTCAATGTCATCATTATTTTAGCGTAATAGTACTTACAGTGGATACTTCCCCGGTTTTTACGGTTACCCCTGCAACAGTGGTGTCCTTTAAAATACCATCGCCTGCAATAGCAACGTTGTAGCTGCCTGCAGCTAAACCGGTCATTACATAAGCGCCTGTTAAAACATCAGGTATGGCGGAAGCAATGGTATCTGTATTTTGTATGGCGAATACCCCTGAAACATGCAGCAGTGGCAAGGCAATTCCTTTAATGCTACCGCTGGTGGCTTCCGTATAAGTGCGGATGACTGGTTTCAGGATGTATTTATTGCTACCGGTTGTAACAATAGAACGGTTGGCATCGAAATCAATCCAGAGGCGGTATTCGATATCAGCCACCAGGTCTGCATGTACATTCAGCTTTAAACCTGACTGCTGTGCAGAAGGCGTTTCCAGCGGATGGGATACACCATCCACCACCACACTGTTGTTCGTACCCAGCACAAGGCGGATCTGTGAAATTTTACCGGCAGGTAATTCTTTTGATGCGAGCAGGGTATCTAACCCGTTCCTGAAATCCAGGAGGTTATACACACCCGGACGGGCAAGCGGCACAGATACCCAGCCTGCGCCTGTTTCGGCTGCATCGGCAGATGCATTTACCTGGATGTCCTGGATATCGATGTTTACTTCATCGTAAAAGGCCGGGTCATCTGTCAGGTAAACGGTAAGCTTCGACTTTCCGCTATTGGAAGATTCGTCTTTGCTGCACGCACTAAAGAAAAGCATTGATGCAGCAACCACCATTAACGTGGTAAAGAATTGGTTTTTCATGATTCAGAGATTGAATTGAATAACAGTTTTCGGTTAAAATTGAATTTGAGTTGATAAAAGCTGACAATAGATAGTGACAGATTTGAATGGCGTTGTAAGTATAATTTCCTGAAGTCAAAAACTGTGCCTAAACATAAAAGTGCTATAGCACAAAGGCTAACCGGGGAAGTTTTCCGCCTGTTTTATGTATTCCAGGGGAGAGTAAGTGGTAAAATCTTTAAAAGCGCGGATCAGGTGACTTTGATCTGCATAGCCGTTTTCCATTGCTACGCCGGCCATATCCGAAAACCTGTTCCGGCTAAGTTGCTGCAGCGCAGCGTTAAACTGGCAGATCCGGCTGTACATTTTTGGGGTAAGGCCAATATGCTGCTCAAACCTGCGTTCCAGCGTGCGTTCCGTAATATATAACTCCTTCCGGAGATCCATCAGTAACAGGGTTCCCTTATTTTTTTGTATGAGGCGGGTGGCATAGGTAACCGGCTCATTTATGCGGATCCTGTTACGCCGGGATAGCTGATTTATATAACCGTTCATCAATTCCAGGCGGGCGTTAAGGGAGGGAGCGTTGAGCAGCTGTTCTTTCAGGTTTATTTCCCTTGCCAAACCGATGAGACTAAGATCTATCCCCTGGCCGGTGAGTTCTTTCGCCTCATATCCCAACAAGGATTGCAACATATAAGGGTGGAGAAAATAGGCAATCACCGTTATTTCACCGGCTGTATGCAGCCGGATCGGTGCAATGTTTTGCCCGTATAACACCAGCTGATCGCTTTTTTTACCGGCGCTGAGTATACGCGCAGGGTCTGTAAGCTGGAAAGTAATGCTGGGATAACCGTTGGCAATGAGCGGTAATACCGCTTCATAGAACATACTGTTATTTTCAAGCACCACGATGCTGCTTACATAGTCCGCGATAACGGCAGGAGGTGTAAGTAACTGTACTTTCATATCTGACTACGATGCAAACGGCTGTTACCGGTTTTCAGAATAGTGCGATTTTACATACAAGGCTGAACGATACCTTTTGGCCAGTAATCCTGTAGCCAGCGCGGGATCGATATCCGCTACCGTTACACCGGGTTTACCATACTCCCCGTGCGCAATACAAGCGCCATCGGGCGCTATAACGGAACTGGCGGAGTCAGGATATTTAAACGCGTAATTGGAGCTGGCAAAGTAGATCGTATTTTCCAACGCCCGCATCATCATTGCTTTTTCGTAATAGGGGTTGTTTTTATTTCCCCACTCGGTAAGCAATACGCCAGTAGTATCGCTGCCTGTACAATGCGGGTGAAATACGATTTGCGCTCCGTGCCGGGCAGCCCACCGTACTGATTCCGGATAGCGAAATCCTTCATGACAAATGGTAATGCCGAACTTCACACCGTTCACTTCAAAAATACTGCGCTCCGTACCAGGTGTCCAGAAAGTATCTTCTGTAGGATCCAGCTGGTTCTTGGCCTGGTAGCCGAGCATTTCACCGGTTGCTGAAATAACAAAAGCCACATTTAAAACAGATGCCCCCTCGTACCAGTCCATAGGCATAATAATGGCAACAGCATTTTTTGCAGCGATCTCCTTTACCCGTTCCAGCGCCTGCTGCATCTTTCCGGGCGACCGGTCTTCCGGTAATCCCATTCCAGGGTAACCCGGCAGATACGATTCAGGAAAACAAATAATTTCCGCCTGTAGTTTTGCTGCTGCCACCAGCTGATCTGTCCATGATAAGCCATCGGTAACAGATATCGGAGGTGGAGGGGATGCCAATGCAATTTTCATATGATGCAGATTCTGGGAACAAAGATATTTATTTTAAAGCAGGTTATATTCTGCCGGTAGATCTATAGCCGGGTTCAGCTACCACATTTTTTAAAAAAAGGCCGCCCGGTTACGGGTCGGCCTCTCCTGCTTATAAGTGGTTGGCTTCATTTTATCTTCTTTTCCTGTAAAGCAGCAGCGCGGTGGCAAAAACCAGGAGTGATACCGGTATTACGCCGAAGAAAAATATCCGCATGGTAAGAATGCCCTGGTCATCGCTGTCGATCACATCTTTCGACCGGATAGCGCCGGTGTTCACAGGGAACTGACCGTAGGTGAACCAACGGAACAGTTCTGTGATCATCGCCTGGTTCCATACGGAAGGTTTACGCCGCGCCAGTTCGCCGGTGCTCATAAAATCAGCATCGCCGGTAACGATGATGCGCTGGGTTTTACCGCCAAGTTTTCTTTCTGCAGCAACGGCCAGCGCCTGGTTGTTTTTGGACTGTAGCAACGGTACCGTATGGAAGCCATGCTGTGTACCGTATTGCAGGTTAACAGCGCCGGCCATGGATACTACAGCGCTATCAGCGCTGAAAGCCGCCAGCTTTGGTGCAATGCTGCCTGCACTATTGGCAACGCGGGCCAGGATAAAGTCGGGCGCATAATCCCTGCTTTCTTCCTGAACGGGCATTTCACCTGGCTGTATATCCAGCTGCACTAACAGCGGCTTCAGTACTTCCTGTGATCCCGGCTCCGTGATCACGAAAAGGTTCCTGCCGCTGGCGAGGTATTGATCCAGCTTTGCCTGTGCTGCCGGTGAAAGGGCTGTTTTAGGATCAGCCACTACCAGTACGGAAGTGGCGGCGGGGATCTCCGCACTGTCCAGGTTCACTGTATCCACATTAAAGCCCTGGTTGATCAGCGCACCGCGGAAGGTAAGTTCACTTACAAACATCCTGAATGCAGCGTCGCCGGCTTTTGTAATGCTTCTTTCCCCGTTGCCGGTGAGAAAGGTTACCAGTGGTATTTCAGCCGGTGTAACGATCCGTTTGAGTGCAGCGGTAAATTCCTGTTCACCGGGATAGATCATGATATCGTTGTAATACCGGAGGAATGTTTTTTTATCGCCGTATTGCAGGAGCCTTACCAGGCGGTTTTCTTCCGGGCCCAGGTCTGCCATTTTACGGATCTGTGCAGGTGGTATTACTTTTTTGTAATCGAGGTCCTGTATATCTGCTACCTTTTTGGCAATAGCGGCATCGCTTTCTCCCGGGTAATTTTTATAAAGACTTTTATTATTAGCGAAATCGTAGTAATACACGTATTCCATTTGCAGGTTGGGCATAAACCGGCGGTAAGGTGTAAGGATCCTTTCATCTGCACTTTTCTTCTCCGGTGCACCGAGATAATAATTATCATCGAGGATATTTACATAGGTGGTGATCTTCAGCGGCTTGTCCATTGTTTTGATCAACTCCCGGCTTTGGGGTCCGAGGGTATGTGTTTTAGTAGCCGTCATATCCACGTAACCGGTGAAGAACGGGCGGGAACTGATATAACCGGTGAGGAAGCATAGCCCGATCAACCCAAGGTACCTTGCGGTACGAACCCAGGTTGATTTTGCTTCGCGCTGATCCTGCAGTCGCATGCCTGTAATAGCAAGGAAGAAACCGATCACCAGGAAAAAATAGATGGCATCTTCTGAGCTGATAAGCCCGAAGATGAACTGCTCTGTTCTCCCGGAAATAGACATGAAGTAAGTGATATGCCTTACTGCATCGTTGCCCTGGAAAAGGCCACCGATAAAGTTGAGCCCGGCCAGTACCGCCAGTGTGCTGATGGCTGCCACCACCTGGTAAGTGGTGAGCGACGACATGAACAGCCCGATAGCCGCATAGGCGCAGATGAGCAGGTAAAGGCCCAGTGCGCCGGAGGCCAGCAATTTCCAGTCGATATGCTCAATAAAGAACGAACCAGAGGCGCCGTACAAACAAATGATGACCAGCAGCAATGCGCCGTATCCCATCATGGCTACATATTTTCCCAGTACAATATCCCTTACCTTGATGGGGGAAGACAGCAATAATTTAATGGAGCCGCTATGTGTTTCCCGGCTGATGAGCCCCATTGTTAACAGTGGAATATAAAAATAGAGTGTATTTTTTACACCGGGATAAAAACCTTCCTGCTGGCCGGCGAAGATCATGGAAGTAACATCAGTAAAGTGATGTCCCATGCGTTGAGCGCGACCAATCATTTGTATGTAGTGCAGGAAATCGATTCCTATTTGTACAGGAAATACGATCAAGATGAGCCAGGCTACCGGCGAGTGAAACAGGAGGCTCAGCTCCTGGCGGGCTATTCTGATAATTAGTTTCATTACTGTATGGCAGGTTTAGATTTTTTATTGGATAACTGGGCGAAGATGGCATCGAGCGAGCTTTTCTCCAGGGTGATTTCCTTCAGGCGCCAGTTCCTTCGCACGCTGATCTCCACGATACTTTCCGCGATTTCCGTAGCAGGTTCAAACCTGATACGGATGGTTTTTTCCGACAGGAACTCTACGTCTTTAATGCCTTTGATGGCCCTTAGTTCGCTTTCCTGCGGCGGGTTCTCCAGGGTAGTAATAAGACTGTCTGGTTCGATGTAATTATTAAAAGATTCCATTGTGTCTTTGAACACCATTTTACCGCCTTCTATCATGATGATGTCCTGGCAGGTGGCCTGTATTTCCGAGAGGATGTGGGAAGAGAAGATCACCGCCCTATCGGCGGCAATTTCCCTGATCAGCTGGCGTACTTCCAGGATCTGGTTGGGATCCAGGCCGTTGGTAGGTTCATCCAGCACCACCAGCAGCGGCGTGTGGATGAGGGCCTGTGCAATTCCTACCCTTTGGCGGTAGCCACCGGAAAGATTACCGATAAGCCGTTTGCTGAAGTGGGCCACGCCGCATTTCTCTTTCACAATATCCACAGCGGCTTTTATGCGCCGTTTATCAATGAGGCGGAGATGAGCGCAAAAAGTGAGGTATTCGTCTACCGTTTGTTCAAGATAGAGCGGTGCATTTTGCGGGAGAAAGCCGATCCTTTTCTTGGCCTCTTCAGGATGCGTTCTCATATCAATGCCTTCAATCAATACCTGGCCGCGGGTTTGACTCAATACGCCGCAAAGGATGTTCATAGTAGTGGATTTGCCTGCCCCGTTGGAGCCAAGTAATCCTACGATGCCTTTTTTATTGATTTCGAAGCTGACATCTTTCACCGCCCAGTCTTTACTGTATCGGTGTGATAATCCTTCAATTTTAACGATGTTGTCTTGCATGTTTGAATGAATTAGTCAATAGGAGGTAAATGACGCCGGCTGATTGCCGGCGTCAGAATTGGAACAGGGAGGACAGCAATCATTTATGGATTCAGCGGCCAGTCCGGGTTAAACACCGTAGCATTGGGCCACAGCTGGCGCAGGTAATTATTACTGCCGGGCAACAACTCGTATGTTTTACCTTCTGCCACATGCGTTACTGTTTTCCGGAAGCGGGTTTCCTTGTTCAGCCGTTTCAGGTCAATGACCCGCATCCCGGTGAACGCCAGTTCCCTTCTTCTTTCTTCCAGCACAAAGCGTAATACTTTCTCTCCGTCGTTGTTAAAATCGGCTGGTGTAAAGGCTTTATAGGCAGCGGGTGTAATCCTGTTCAATCTCAGCTTATTGATATCTGCCAGGGCAGCGGTTAAATTATTTTCACGGGCCAGGCACTCTGCACGTACCAGGTACATTTCCGGCACATTGAGGTAGTTGCTGTAGAAATCGCCCCGCAGGAAGATCTTCACCTGGTACCTGGACATGTAATTGAATGGCGGCGCCGGTGGCCAGCCGTCTGCATAATATAACGTCCACCTTTTATCGTCGTTGGTAAAGAGGGCGCTCAGTTCCGGAGACGCGCAAACATCCATACCCAATCCGAACGGACGGAGAAAGTGCCTGGCCACAATCGTTTCCGTATTGAGCTGTGCATCGGGGATATCGGTCCAGCCGAGCGGTTGTCCCGGTACATTAGGAAACGGCCCCGGGATGATGATCTTATAATCATTCATATTAGCCAGTTCGTTCTGCAGGCCAAGCGCCAGGTCCGCATTTTTACGGGCATTGGCATAGTCGCCCATAAAAAGATAGGTTCTGGCAAGGAGTGCGTAGCCACCGGCTTTTGAAGCCCTGAACTTTGTGAGCTTATGTTTTACCGGCAGATCGGCAATAGCGGCATTGGCGTCGCTGAGCACCTGGTCGTATACTTCTTTTACGGTGTTCCTTACAAACTTTGCATTGATATCGGCGATCAATGCAATGGGAATACCTGCTTCAGTGGCAGCGGTAGCTGCATCATAATGCTGTGCATATACATTTACCAGTTGCAGATGCTCCATAGCGCGCCCCAGGAGGGCTTCCGCACGCACGCTCTTTTTATTGGCTTCCGTTCCTTCCGTTGCATCCATGATATTGTTGATGATGCTGTTGTAGTAGAAGATCCGTTTGTAGCCTTCGCTCCACATGTAATCGTTGGTGCCCTGTTCATATGGGGTAGTATTGAATGTATAAATTTTTCTGCCCCATAGTTGTTGTTTGGAATAGAGATTACCCGGTTCACCTTCCGGCAGGAACGCATCATCCGAAAGCAGGTCCCAGAAATAATCTCCGAAGTTCACAACAGTGCCCGAGTTGAGCATATTTTCATAATCGGCTACTGTAACCGGTATAAATTTATCCTTTGGTTTTATATCCAGGAACTTGGTGCAACCGGATAAGATCAGTATGCTGGCGATAATATACAGATGTAGTTTCTTCATGTTTCCTGGTTTTAAAAGGTGATATCTATTCCAGCCATATAGGTAGGCATTACCGGCAATGTTCTGTTGGCGTACTGGCTGGCGATGTCATATGCTTCCGGATCAATTCCAACGGAGTTGGCGTACCAGTGGAAAGGATTCTGCACCTGCAGTGTTAATTTGGCAGAAGATAATTTTCTGACGCGTGTTAATGCGGATGCGAAGTTATAAGACACCGCGATGTCTCTTACTTTGATGTAGTCTGCTTTGAGCACGTTCTGATCCGATGCGTACCAGATAAGTGTGTAATAGTTGCCGCCATTGCCTTTCAGATCCGGTGCGGGCAGCATACCCGGGATCTTTTCATCACCAGGCTTACGCCAGAAATTCATCACCCTGCTGTCTACGTTAGCAGAGGGGAAATTGTTGGTAACAGGCGGCACTACATCCCTTATTACATTACCGCCATTGGCGATGATCATAATACTCAGCGTAAGCTGGCGGTAAGTAAAGCTGTTGGTAAAGCCGGCGGTATATTTCGGGCGAAGCGTACCACTGTATACGAGGCCATTTATGTCTGTCATGTTGGCTACGATGGTACCCGTTTGGTCGTAGTTCTTTACTACTTTGCCGGATGCATCGTATACCATCATAGAACCGTTGGCAGGGTCCAGACCGGCGGACCTGAAGCTGAATACCGCATCCATGGGATAACCGATGCGGTTTACACCGTAGCCACCGGCGAGGCCATAAACGTTTTCATCGCGTGTGTTTATTTCCGTCATCCTGTTCTTGTTCAGGCTGAGCGCCAGCGTGCTGCTCCAGGTGAAATGCTTTTTACTAACATTGAGGGTATTGAGGGCCAGCTCAATGCCTTTGTTGTTTAAGCTGCCATAATTGATCAGGGCGCTGGGAAAAGCGTTGGTAGGATCGATGGCCTTTTCTCCCAGCAGGTCGCTGGTTTTGCGGATATAATAATCGATGGAACCTGAAATACGGTTGTTTAATACGGCGAAATCCACACCAATATTGGTAGTAGCCGTTTTTTCCCATCTCAATGATTTATTGGGTGGGTAAATGATATCTGTAGCGGTGGCATTGGCTTCAGAAAAGAAAGTAGAAGAAGCCTGGAGGTAAGGGCCTACCGTTCTGGCCACGTTACCACCGAGCCCGTAGGTGGAACGGATGCTCAGGCTGTTCAACCAGCTGATGCCTTTCATAAAATCTTCTTCCGATAACCGCCAGCTGGCGCCTACAGACCACAGGGGCAGGTAGCGGTAACGTGGATCTGTACCAAAGAGGTTGGAGTTATCTACACGTACACTTCCTGTTACATTGTACTTCCCGTTGTAGGTATAGCCTGCGTTACCATAGGCGGAGATGTAGCGATCTTCCCCATAATAGAAATTATTCCTGTTGTTGAATTTCAGGGAGAAAGTGCTGCCGAGCGACTCCGTTCCTTTCAGGTTGCCGAGGGCAATTTCATTTACCGGCTGGAACTGGAGGTTATTATCGCTGTACCCCATTTTAAATACGGAGGTATTGGATTGCGATACGGCCCTGCGTTCCATGCCTGCCAGCGCGGATATATGATGTTTTACGCTGATGCTCCTGTCGAAGTTCAGCTGTGCACGGGCGGTATATGATTTTGAGTTACCGCGTGTTTCAAATAACTGGCCACCGTCTGGCACATTTTTTATCAGCTCACCGTTGATTAACTGTGCTGCATCGTTGATCATATTTTTGGCATAATAGGAATCGGAGGTATAGTATTCCTTATTGTAGCTGCTTCCGCGTTCCGTCTGGTATTTCAGGTCCAGTGTAAGCCCGGGGATTATTTTTACGGTGAATCCACCCTGCAGGCGGAAGTAATTGGACCAGTAAGAAAGATCTGATTTGTACAGTTCATCCAACGGGTTAAATGTTTCGTCGTACAGGCCGAGATTTTTCAACCGTTCTATTTCGTAGGGGGATTTTAATTTGGTGAACGGCGCATTGCTGCCATCGGGATTCTTCAGCACTTCGTAAGGCATGTTGCGGTAAAAGGATTGCGGGCTTTCACGCAGCAGGGTGCCTTTACGCATATTTGTATTGGCGCCTACTTCTGCATCGAGCCATTTAAACACTTTTACTTTATCCCTCATGCCCACGTTAATATCTTCATTGCCGGTACGGAAGCCATAGTCGCGGTTGCCGGTATAGTTCATCATGATATTATATTGGTGGATATCATTGCCACCGCTGGCGGAGAAGCTATGACGCTGCTTCAGGCGGTTGCGCATGAACAGGTTTTCCAGCTGGCTCTGACCGTTGGCATTCCTTAAATTATTGAGGGTGTTATCCAGTTCTGTTTTACTGATGAGGTTTTGTTCATAGTTATAGAGCGCTTCCAGAACTTTGGGCTGGCCTGCGCGTTTGATAGCATCGTTGTAGGTAGGATGCCAGCTATTGAACAGCTCCTGTTGCAGGTCTACCATCTGGGAGGAGTTGAGCAGGTGCATATAACCAGCATCCGGGATGGGTGTGAGAAATGCAGTGCTGCTGAAGTTCACAGTTAGCTTCCTTGCGCTACCGTAGCGGGTAGTGATGGAAATTACACCATTGGCGGCGCGGGTACCGTATATAGATGCAGCGGCGGCATCTTTCATCACCGTTACATTCACCACATCGGCAGGGTTGATATAATTCAGATCGCCTTCATAAGGGAAACCGTCCACCACGTATAGCGGGCTCTGGTTGCCGTAGAGCGTGGAAAGTCCACGTACGGAAACAGCGCCGTTCTGCATAAAGAGGCCTGGAACGGTACCTTCCAGGCGGTCCATGATACTTGTTTCCATCCTGGCGCCGAGCGTTTTTTCGGTAACTACGCTGAAGGAGCCGGTGGCGCGTTCTTTGGGAATAGACTGGTACCCTGTATTGGCGGTAACATTTAATTCTGATAGCGTGGAGGTGATCACCGGCAGTACGATATTACCAATGTTGCCGGATTTGAGCATGGCCGGTGTAACAGTGATCTCTTTTGTTTTATATCCTATGAAGCTGACGCGGAGTACATTGCCTGCTGAAACGGATAAAGTAAAATTTCCTTCCGTATTGGTGATGGCAGATTGATTGGCGCCTGCCACCAATATGGTAGCGCCAATCAGCGGGATACCCAGGCTGTCTGTTACATGACCTGTTACCGGCGATTCTTTTTCCGGCAGTACCTCACTACCGGCGGCGGGAGGTTTGCTGTACAACATAATAGTATTGCCGGCTATTTTGTAATTAAACGGCTGGTTTTTCATTACCAGGTCCAGGAAATTGATCAGCGGCATATCCTGTACAGATACGGATACGGCAGCAGCCTGTTTCAACAGTTCAGATTTACCCCATACCACGAAGCCGGTTTGCTTTTTAATGGTGGCAAAAAGTTTTTCCATGGGTACCGCCTTCCCTGAAAAAGTGATGGACTGTGAAAATGTGCTGGCTGATACATGTAAGCAAATGGCAAGAAGGAGAACACTGGTAAATCTCATAATCCGGAGCATTTTGGTTGGGAGCCGGCACGGCAAGTCCCAACGGCTCCAATAAGCAGTTTTTTGCATAGATTTGCAACGTTTGGTTGTTAAAAATGGAGGTCTCGAAACCTGTTTTTGAATCAGCCAGCAACCTTCCGGAAGTGTTGGTAGCACTTCCGGTTTTTTTGCCGGTTGATCCGTTCTGTTAGCTGATGTTCCTTTTTATTTCAGGCATAGTGTTTCAGTTTTACGGTATCCGGGATAAATAATAATTATTAAGGCATTACAATGAGCCTGCGGCCTTCTTCCAGTCGGAAATGCACATCTGAGCGTTCCAATCCTGTTAATACATCTGAGAGTTTCAGCGACCTGCTCATTTCCCCGAAGAACTTTACATCCGGTACATTTCCTTCGTATACAACTTCCAGGTTGTACCATCGTTCCAGCTGCCGCATCATTTCTTTGAGGCTTACGCCTTCAAAATTGAACAGGCCGTTTTTCCAGGCGATGGCTTTTTCCATATCTGCATTGCGGCTTACCTGCATGCCCGTGTTGCTGGCTTTAAGCTGGTCGCCCGGTTTTAGTACCGTGCTGCCGCCGTTGGCAAGGGATACACGAACCGCTCCTTCCACCAGCGTGGTGTAGGTATGCAGCTCATTCGTATATGCGTTTATGTTAAATCCTGTACCCAGTACTTCGATCTCCATTTTTTTCAGCACTTTTACTTTAAAGGGCTGTCTTGCATTTTTCGACACATCAAAATAGGCTTCCCCGGAGAGCTCCACTACCCTGTCTGCTCCGTTGAAGGCAACGGGAAACTGGAGAGCGCTGGCAGCGTTGAGCCACACTTTGGTGCCATCCGGCAATACCACCTGGAATTGTCTTCCTTTCGGCGTAGTAATAGTATTGTATTCCATTTCGCCGGCGCCGGTACTTTCCGGCGTATATTGGAGCGCGTTATTTTTCAGCACTACGGTGGTACCATTCTGGCGGGTAATGAGGCCATTGCCGGCGCTGTCGAGCACCATGCGTGAGCCGTCGGCCAGCGTAAGGATAGCGCCATTTTTCCCCGGGTCCGCATCCGGCTGCGCGTTGCCTGCCACTATAGCGGCGGGCGGCTTCCTATGATGGTGGCTGATGAACCAGGCAGCTGCGCCTAACACCAATACAACAGCGGCGGCCCATCCCCAGCGGTGCAGGAAATGTACGCGGGCGGCAGGTTTGATCTCCGATTCGGCCGCCAGCTTATCGGACATCAATATCTGGTTGGCCACCTGGGTCCAATGTTGCAGATCATAAGGAGGCAGGGATACAGGGTAATGCTCCTCCAGCCAGCTCTCCGCTTCATTAACAGAAGCGCCGGGCTGATCCAGGTCCACCAATGCAGTTAGTTCGTCCAGTTCAGCTGCTGTGGCGGTGTGTGTGGCCAGCCGGTCCAGTAAATATGTTAATCGGTTGTTATGTTCCATTTAAGATGGCAATACAGGTAAACGAAGGCTGTTTATCTTCCCTTATTTATACCAGACAATTGAGCAGGGAAATGGTACCGAAAAAAGACAATCTTTTTTTCCGGCGGTCATTGTTCAGATGAGTATATCTATTAATATGGCCAGGAATAACGGGTAACCGGCCTTCTGCAGGGAGGCACGGATATTTTTCAGCGCCATTACCAGGAGGTTTTTCACGGTGCTGATGGCCAGATCCATATGTTGTGCAATTTCACTGATGCTGAGCCCGTGTTCACGGCTCAGGCGGTAGATCTGTTGTTGTTTTTCAGGCAGCTGTTGTACGGCATTGTTCACCAGGCTGAGCAGCTGACGAAATTCGATCATATCTGCTACCGGCAATTCCCTGCCGGCGCTGTCTTTTTCATAGCTCACGGTATGCATCACCTTATCGCGGATGGTTTGGCGGCGGACATAGTTCACTGCAAGGAAAAAGCAAATCTTCTTTATCCATGCACCGGGCTGTGCCACTTCAGTGAGCTGATCGCGGGCTACCCATACTTTAAGAAAGGTATCCTGCACCAGGTCGTCTGCCACTGCCACTGATCCGGTAATACGTGCCGCCATCGCCTGAAGGCGCGGAGCATACATCTCAACAAAACTCCTGAATGCAGATTCATCGCCGGCGGCAATCTGCTTATAAAGGTCAGGAGCATCAATAGAATGACCCTCGCTCATTAACAACTCTGCTTGCGTAATAATAACAAATGACACGACAAGTTAGAATAATAATGCAGAATTTTCCAGTAAATAGGATGAGCGTATGAGCTGCCGGTCTGACGGAACGAAAAAATCCATTAGAATCCCTCAGCATACCAATACAAAAGGAGAGCTAAAAACGGGTATAGATTTACCGGAAGGATGGGATTAAAAGAACACTTCGTTATTTTTTTAACGGGACATGAAATAGCCCAACAGCGCTATGGCGGTGATACTGGCTATATCATTCCAGCGAAACGGGGGTGTTGCTTCCCAGCTGTTGGCGGCTGAATGCTGGTTGTGAGATGGATATGCTCCGTATATGGTACTTCTGCCATTTGTGCTATCGCTCACAGTTTGCAGGTACTGGCGCCATTGCCATGACGTGACCAGGGAGTCTGTTTTAATGACAGGCAGCTGTATTGCCTGTTGCCCAACGGCGTTGCTGCTGCGCTGCGCCGATGCGGTGAAACTGGTAACTGTAGCCAAAGAGGCTATGAGCAGATATTTTTTTATTTTAACCGGTAATTCCATGATGATCGTTCTTATATATTGTGGACGCATGGAATTTGCTGTTCCCCTATGCGTTGACCCATCTTTTTTCAAAATACCTGTTTCCCTCGCCTCCGGCAGGCAAAAAAGCCTTTGTACCGTCAGACAATACAAAGGCTTTCTCTTTTTTATATAGATGATACTTATTGAGGTTCCACTGCAGAAGGATCCATATACATGATTTCCCATAAATGGCCATCCAGGTCCGCAAAGCTCCGTGAATACATAAAACCCTGGTCCTGCGCCGGTTTAGGTTCTTTTGCGCCAGCTTTTACCGCTTTGTCAGACAGTGTATCCACATC
>NZ_DATMTE010000406.1:0-1622 GCF_035564935.1 Chitinophaga sp.
GGTTCGCACAGCGGCGCCATCCCCATCTGTTTGCGCCCCCACTCGCTCAGCAAGGTGATGAAGGGCAGCAGTTCCCTTCCCGTAGCCGTTAGCTGGTATTCCACACGCGGCGGTACTTCCAGGTATACATGCCGGGTTACCAGGTCATCATCTTCCAGTTCCCTCAGCACCTGTGTCAGCATTTTTGGCGTTATGCCCGTGAGGAGCCTGCGCAATTCTCCATATCTCCTTATCCCGTTTCTCAGGTGATAAATTACACGCCCTTTATGCTTGCCGCCAATCCGTTGAAAAGCATAATCAACCGCGCAAACGGTATCAGCATGAATATTTTTTCCGGATTTCTTCATTTTTATGCTTTGATAATCAACAATAGTATCCATTTGGTATCTACATTCCCAAATGGTGCATACTTGTCTTATATGAAGTTAGGGAGCAATTTTGTGAAAAGAAAAAAATAGTTCTTATGAAAGCAATACAACAGGTGGCATTCGGACTGGAAAGCTTACAGCTGAAAGAAGTACCCACTCCCACGCCAGGCCCCGGTGAAGTACTGGTAAAAATTGAAGCCGCAGCGCTCAATTACCTCGATGTGGCGCTCGCCACCGGCACCTACAGCAAGGAACTGCCGCTGCCCCGCATTCCTCTCTCTGATGGCGCCGGTATAGTGGCAGCTATTGGTGATCATGTAACCGGGTGGCAACACGGCGACCGGGTAGCTATTCACTATAACCAACGCTGGCAACATGGGTATGCCACCCCGGCTACCAACCATATCAGAACAGGTGTTAGCACACCCGGCCTGCTGGCGGAATACGCCGTGATTCCCGAATATGCGCTGGTACGCACACCTGCCAATTTAACCAGCGTGGAAGCCGCTACATTACCCGTTGCCGGCGTTACTGCATGGACGGGGCTCATGAGCTACGCAGGCATCAAAGCCGGGCAAACTGTGCTCACACAAGGCACCGGCGGCGTATCCCTTTTTGCTATGCAGATAGCATTAGCTGCAGGCGCTAAAGTAATTGCCACCAGCAGCCATCCGGATAAGCTGAAAAAATTAAAAGACCTCGGCGCCCATGAAGTGATCGATTATAAAAAGTATCCGCACTGGCACGAGGAAGTAAAACGTATCACCGCCGGGGATGGCGTGCACGCTACGTTGGATATTGCCGGCGCCGCCACCATTGTTAATTCCGTGAAATCCGTTGGCTTCAATGGTTTTGTAGGACTGGTGGGCTTTATTGCCGGCGCACAGCTGCCGCTGGACCTGTTTACCATAGTAGGCAGCTATATCAGGTTGCAGGGATATTCTGTAGGCAGCCTGAAAAGTTTCCAGGAACTGGCGGCAGCCGTGGAAACAAATAATATTCACCCGGTAATAGACAGCGTATTCCCTGTAAGCGAAGCCCAGGAAGCCTTTAAGTATATGGGTAGCGGTAATTATTTCGGGAAGGTGGTAATAGAAATGAAATAAAGTAGCGGACATATAAACGTCCTGCTCCTCAGCAGGACGTTATACCAAGTAAACCATTACACTAAAATTATTGTTTCAAGATAATAAAAACAAGTGGAAAAACCGGGTTATTGACTTGTTAAGGTGATGATAACATTATATTTTTATC